>NZ_JAWOVM010000004.1:0-140930 GCF_033339895.1 Vibrio sp. 1751 | reverse complement strand
AACTCGCAGAATTTGAGCGAGCGATTACTCCATTGGAAATCGACTGGATGTTGCACTCGGCATAAACAAAGGAAATGAACTTTATGACTACGCAGACCAAGGCGCTGGATGCGCCTCTTAAAATCAACTCTCAACACATTATTGTTTCTTTAATCTCGGTTGCGACGTTTGTCTTTTTTACCACAATCGGTTTGAACCATGAGGAAGGCGAAGCCTACGGATGGATGAGTCTTTTACCAACGGCGTTGGTATTGGTCTTTGCGCTGACAACACACCGAACTGTGGAAGCCCTCTTTAGCGGCGCTATTGCCGGTGTTCTTCTGCTTAACCCAACTGAAGCGGTGGAACAGATTGTTGATATTTCCATGAGTGTAATGATGGATGAAACTATCGCCTGGATCATCCTCGTTTGTGGTTTGATGGGCGGCCTAATTGCTATTTTGGAGAAAGGCGGCAGTATCTTAAGCTTCTCCGACATGCTGGTCACGAAAGTAAAAAGCCGTAAGCAATCGATGCTGATGACCTTTGCGTTAGGTATTCTGATCTTTATCGACGATTATTTGAATGCGATTGCAATTTCTTCCTCAATGAAAAAAGTTACGGACGGCTACCAAATCTCGCGTGAAAAGCTCTCATATCTTGTGGATTCAACCGCCGCACCTATCTGTATCCTCGTACCAATTTCCACTTGGGCAATTTTCTTCAGTTCTTTGCTAGAAGCAAACGGAGTAGCAGAAGCGGGAGATGGTATCAAAGCATACATTGAAGCTATTCCATACATGGCTTACGGCTGGGTAACGCTGGTGATTGTTTTGCTGGTTGCAATGGAAAAGGTCCCAGATCTAGGCGCGATGAAAAAGGCAGAAAAGCGTGCGAAGAATGGTCAAGTTCGTCCAGACGGTGCAACAGATGTCGACTTTGGTCCCGATGTATCTGCACATACCAACCCAACCATGGGCCTTGTCAACTTCTTGTTACCAATGCTCGTACTTGTTGCCGCAAGTTGGTATTTTGGTATCGATCTACTTGCTGGTGTTTTCGTCGCGTTAATCTTTACTATTAGCTTTTACGGCGCACAAAAACTGATCTCGATGAACGACATGTTCGAAGCTGTTTATGATGGCATTAAAGTTATGCTACTGCCGCTTGCGACCGTTATTGGTGGTTTCATGTTGAAATCGGTCAACGACTCATTGGGCGTCACGCAGTATGTCATTGAGACCGTCAGCCCTTACCTGTCAGCGTCTTACTTCCCTGCGATTATCTTTATGATTACGGGCGCGTTGGTATTTGCAACGGCATCGTCTTGGGGAACGTTTGCAGTAGCGATGCCAATTGTTCTACCTTTGGGCGAACAGCTTGGTGTGCCTCTACACTTAACCGTTGCAGCGCTGCTTTCAGCATCAGCGGCAGGGAGCCACTCTTGTTTCTTTAGTGACTCAACCGTGTTATCTGCACAAGGTTCGGGCTGTACAGCAATGCAACACGCAACCACACAGTTTCCTTATGCGTTGATTGGTATTGTTGCAACCGCGATTTTCTTCTTCATCATCGGTTAGCCCCTTTATCTAATTGCAAAACCCTGCTCAAAAATAGCGGGGTTTTGTTCTATCAAGTCAAATGATCCTCTTAAAACTACTTTACGCCCGTTCAGTATAAAAATACTCAAAGATATACAACTGCACTCAATAAGGGCTTGGTAAACCTAATATTTTTGGTTTACGCTTAGCGAAGCGTTTATTGTGCAACAAGGCAGCTTTTGAGTAACTTAAATGCCGCCTTAATACAGTGTTAACGGTTGGAGAGACATGAAAAAGTTAGCCCAAGAGATATGGATATTTGACGGAGATCCCGTCCAATTCTTAGGACTCCCATACACCACTCGTATGACTATTGTTAGGCTTTCTGATGGTGGCCTTTGGGTTCATAGTCCAATTAAGTTATCAAATTCGATTAGAGAGCAAATCAACAATCTAGGCCAAGTGAAATACTTAATCGCTCCTAATCATTTACACCACTTGTTCTTATCTGAATGGGTATTTGCCTATCCTAGCGCAGAAGTTTATGGCACAGATGAAGTCATCAAGAAGTGCCGTGATATACACTTTCACGCTTCACTTAACCAAGGCGGTAATGCTTGGAACTCTGAGGTTGAACAAGAACTATTTTCTGGCTCTCCATTAATGGAAGAGTGTGTGTTTTATCATCGACTTTCAAAGACCTTAATTGTTACTGACCTCGTCGAGAATTTTTCTGGCCAGGACTTTAACTACTGGCAGCGGTTTGTGGCTAAAGGGGCCGGTATTCTTGCTCCGAATGGAAAAATGCCTTTGGATTGGCGCCTAAGTTTTATGTTTAGCAAACAAGAGGCTCGAAAACACTTAAATAAACTGCTGTCTTGGAAACCTAATATATTGGTTATGGCTCACGGTGAAATCGTCCTTGATAATGCAGACGAGTTCTTACAGCGCTCTTTTAAGTGGCTAGTATGAGACAACATTGAAAACTCACACAACAGAATAGACAAGAAGCTATTTTAAAACATTAGGCCCTTTTAGCTTAGTCTTAGGGGGCAATTTACAGAACTACACGTTATGTTTAACGATAAGCTCCCCTATTCCTCTTAATTGAGCATTATGCAGCAATTTAAAATTCCGTTAGAATTGCACTTCAAAAACTTCAATGCGAAGAATTCTGAACATTGATACGGACATAAGTTCAAGAGTTAACATAACGCTATAGCAATCTCTTACTAATTATTTTGCTTCGAGACATTGGCATACTCCTGAAACAAACCCTTCGACTCTAAAGGTTTTGTTAATAACTGTTGCCATGCTTGTTAGTTATTCTCGTTGAACTCAGTATCTTGAAGTTGTTTGAATATATAAATTTAAAAAAGAGACATAAGATGCACAAAAAACTCATCATTCTAAGCTTGCCTATTCTATTAGCCGCATGTGCGGCACCAAAGTATACGGTAGAAACAATCTCGAAAGAAAATCAGAGCAAGGAAATCACCATCGTAAAAGACAACGCCACGCGAGATGTTTTCTTAGATTCGATGCAAGACTGGTGTTTGGATACCGCCCATAAATGCACAGTCGTAAGCGACGGCACGCCTCCTGTTAGCTCTGAGCTAACACTTACTTACGTATCACGCTGGAGCTGGGATTTTAGAACATTTATCGCTGATGCTCAGATCAAAGCCTACAAAAATAACGAAAAAGTAGGACAAGTTGAATTTAAAGCACCAAACAGCGCGAATCCAGATAAATGGGGTAAAGACAACAAACGAATCATTTCGATGATGGATTTGTTATTCGGTAAACAAACCGTGAGTGAGGCTCAATCCAAGATTAAGCTGGGCGAAATGTAATGAGTCGAACAATTGCCCATTTAACAAGCATCATATATTTGTAGAGAAAGATAGGAATGTTTAAGTGACTGAAGTCAAAACCATTGGGCTTTTCTTTATAACCGCCATTGCAGAAATATTAGGCTGCTACTTACCTTATCTCTGGTTAAAGGAAGATAAGTCAGTTTGGCTTTTGGTACCAGCAGCGCTATGCCTTGCTATGTTTGCTTGGCTTCTATCTTTACATCCTACCGCAACTGGCAGAGTTTATGCCGCTTACGGTGGTGTCTATATTTTTGTCGCAATTCTATGGTTGTGGTGTATCGACGGCGTTCGACCAACGCTCTGGGACATAGTGGGGGTTTCTGTCGCTATGCTTGGCATGTCAATCATCATGTTTTCACCCAGAGCATCCTAAACGTAACCGAGGGAAACCCTTACGCTTAGTATTTTGGCTATGTGCTAGATTTATTGATTAATAACATTATGACGTAATTGCTACATAGCCAAAGTATGCTTGGGCTTCACCCCAAAACAGCGCTATTTATAGGAGATACCAATGAACCATGCAGTGAAGGCAAGATTTGATGAGTATCCAAAACATGTGCGTATTCGGATAGAAGAGCTACGAAATATCGTCTTAACTATCGCTTCTGAATTAAAACTGGGGGAAGTTGAAGAATCTCTAAAATGGGGAGAGCCAAGCTACAGTGTGAAAACAGGTAGCCCGGTAAGGATGGATTGGAAACAGAAAACGCCTAGTCGTTATTATCTGTTCTTTAATTGCCAAACTAAGCTCGTCGACACATTCCGCGAACTGTATAGTGACTCACTTGAGTTTCAGGGTAATCGAGCAATAATTCTATCTTTATCAGCACCTTTGCCAGAAGCTTCAATCAAGACCTGTTTAGAATTAGCATTAACCTATCAAAAGCGAAAGAACTTACCTCTTTTAGGTATGTAAAATCGCTTAATAAAACTATTTACGGCCGATTAACCATATTCAACTACTCTACCTTTGTATCCTTTTTAATGCTTCCGCAGTAAAGTTTTAGATTAAGTGGTCACGTTAATAGCTCCGTAACCAAACTAGTAATATCGAAATAAAGAAGAGTTTATGAAATCAAAAATCTTGTTCTTACTTATGCTTGGAGCTCATTTCAATGCTTTTTCAGTGACGAACTATCAAGTCAATGTGGTAGTAACAGAGCCTCAATCAACATTCATTTTTCCGACTTTTGAAATATCCTCTAAAGGAAAAAGCAAAACCAGTTTTGTCGACGGCTGCACGTACTTAGGAACCCTTTCAGAACCGAGCAAAAATAGCATACAGCTTGAAGCTACCATGTCATGCAACCGAGATGGCGCTACGTCAAGGATGGAAATGCCGGTATTTGTACTCAACTCCGAGGGTCAAAGCGCGAGTTATGATCTTGTAGAAAACGGGATCGTGATGTGGAAATATTCTGTAGAAGTTAAGCCGTCACTTAAAAAGTGATATATCAGAAATACTAAAGTAACAATCAGCACTATTAACCGCCGTTTAAGTGTAATAGGTATATTCTTTACGACTTAATGACGTTACTTGTTGCCGCAAGTCTCCAACTCATGTACAAAACAGCCCTAATTTTAATAGGAGCTAAGTGGCATGAATTTAATTGTACGTCAGGTAACTTTAGGTGATGCTGAAGGCATTACAAACGTCCTCAACCCCATCATTATTGAAGGTTTATACACTGTATTAGATACGCCTTTCACACCTGAAGACGAAAAAGAGTTCATTACTCATTTCCCAGAACGGGGCGTGTTTACAGTCGCTTTATCCGAAAATAGCTCACAAGTCATAGGTTTCCAAAATATCGAGCCATTTGCACAATATACAAAAGCTTTTGACCATGTTGGCATAATTGGTACGTTTGTTAGTGACGGTGCTCGTGGCCAAGGTGTGTCTAAACAGCTTTTCAAATCGACATTCGAAGTAGCCAAACAAAAGGGTTACGAAAAACTATTTGCGTACGTTCGCGGCGATAATGAGCGAGCGTTATCAGCCTATCTCAAACAAGGCTTCGAAATCGTAGGGACCGCGAAGAAGCATGCAAAAGTTCGTGGGAAATACGTAGACGAAGTCCTCATTGAGAAGTTTTTGTAGGTGTTAAGTCGCTAAACACTAAGCACGCATATAAGAACATTTGAACCAAGACTCAATTTCCGTCGTAGAAATCTCTTTTCTAAAATAGGTTATTTGAAATGAAACTGACCTCGGAAACTGAGTCAAGAATAATAGAAATGGCATGGGAAGACCGCACCCCATTTGAGGCTATCGAATTTCAATTTGGTTTGAATGAATCCGACGTGATTCAGTTTATGCGTAGCCGGCTCAAATCAAGTAGCTTTAAATTGTGGCGTAAAAGGGTTTCGGGGCGCAATACAAAACACAACAAGCTACGAAACTCAGACATCATTAGAGGTTATTGCCCAACTCAATATAAGCCGCGATAGCGAACTGCACTTGGCATAAATTTTTATTACGAATCGCAACATTTATCGCCCTACCTTTGAATCAACTCCATGATTGGAGGGGAATAGTCACCACTTAATTCAACCTAGGTGTTTCAGGGCGATAATAAATTCAATGGGAGTCATCTTAACATCCTCAGACGCCATCAAACTAATGATTCCACAGAAAAGATTGACACAAAACGCCCACTAAAAATAACTCAGATTACGGCGTCATTTAACCCGTGTATCAATCTTCTTTGACCTTCTGTTTAGGCACTAGAATCACTAACCTTCTATTTTATCTTTGAAGGCACAGACAAAAAGCTGCATGATTAAAAAGGAAAAATAGCTGATAACGGTTTAACAAGCACTCGGAGCTTGGAGGCAATTTTGAACAAATTACTTATGATATTTGCGTTGGTTTCTTTACCTTGCTTGGCCTCTGATGATGTTGAAGATCCCTGCAAAGTAAAAGGCGGTGGCGTTATGGCTGGTTATCAGTGTGTAGAAAAGAAAATGGAATCTGCAGATAAAGAGCTTAACGAAAGTTACAAGGAAGCAATCGCTAGAATAGGTGAGGAAGAAAAAGCACTAAGGGAAACATGGTCTCAGACCGAACTGGTAGAGCCATTTCGAAAGGCCCAAAGAGCTTGGCTAAAATACAGAGACGCCGAATGTGAATTTACGGGCCTGTCTTCCACACCCTCACCCTGGCAAGGTGTCCAGATTGAAGAATGTAAGTTAAGAATGACGTTAGAACGCGTCGAATACTTCAATGGTGTATACGTAGGCTAAACGGATTACATCTAACAAGGCACTTCAATAAGATTCGCAACTCTTGGCAATTTCAGTTTAAATGTACTCTGTGTTTAAGATGCAAGCGTTCAGGTTGTGCGTAAAGCTTATATGGGTGTGAAATAATTATGGAAAAAGACGATTTAGTTGGGCTAGTAGTTAAGTATTTCGAGAAAATAGATGCCGGTGATCCTAGCTATCTGGATCTATTCTCAGAGGATGTTGATTTTTTCTTTCCTAAATTTGGGCAAGCGAAAGGAAAGAGTGCCTTAGTGGAGTTTGGCAATAGGATTGGTAGCTCGTTGATTAATATCTGGCACGACATAGACGGCTTTCAAATAACGACTGCTGGAAACAAGGTCATTGTTGAAGGACAGGAAGGCGGCGTAATGAGTGATGGTACCTCTTGGCCGGACAACAAAGTTTCCACAGGGCGTTTTTGTAGTGTATTTGAGTTTGAAGGAAAAATGATAAGTCGTATGTTTGTGTACGTAGATCCTGACTTCCCGAGTCGAGATTTTGAGAGAATTTCCGTGCTGGCAGGCGAGAACAACGTGCGACAAACTGTTCAAGCCTGAATACTACCGTTACCGCATAGCATCTTTGTTATGCGGTAGTATTCGTAGTTAAGGTGTGTTGAGGGCTTTGATATCGCTTTACTCACACCTTATCAGTGCGTTAGCCACATTCCCTTACTGATAGAAATGCTACTTTCTTCAATCGTCCTGTATTATGATAATGAAAAAGATTGCATTAATTTTAAGATTAAAATGAACCAAAAATTTTTTCTAAAACTACTCCCTGTCCCTTTTCTTCTAGCCGGTTGCCAGTCTACGCAAAGCCAGCTACAGCCTATACCTGAAAACGTATTATCAAACCTATCGACTCAATGGGCAGTGGTAGAGGCCTGTTTTCATTCCGATGCTTATAGCTTAGAGCAATCGGTAAACTATCGAGAGGCCATTAACTATTCTTTTTCTACTTGGCTAGTCGATCAGTCCGATATCGATCAGTCGGTAAATGAAGCTCGTGTAGCGTTATCAGAATATCAGTCTCAGAATGATGGTTTAGGAACAACATGTAAGGATTGGCACCTACCCCTAGAATCTGGATTGCGAGAAGTTAACAATCATAAGAATCAAGTGGCGATAGACCAACAGCGAGCACATGAAATACATAAAGCAAACGCTTCTAAACCTGTGACGTATTCAACACCAGCATCTACTTCGACTAGTAATGTTGTTCACTGTTACAAATTGGAAGACGTTAGCTTGAATAAGAACATTCAAACCTTTAATGGAATGATATGCCCTATAGGCTGGCTTAAATATTATGGCTATTAATGTATTTGATTAATACAGGACTTAAGAATGAACTCTAAGTTTAATTTTTAGTTCAAGATTGGGTTTCTTGTTTACAATGTTATGTTTCCAGTTGGATTACCGTATTCGAATAGATTGACGAAGTTAATCAATATATGTGTATTGATGCTTACTTTTTATCGAGTTATCTTTGTTTGATAGCCATTAAAACGAGTAAGGAAACAAAGTGACTGTGTTAACAAAAGGCATACACCACGTAGGTTTAACCGTATCTAACCTAGAAGCAAGCGCGAAGTTTTTCACTGAACAATTAGGTTGGAGTGAAGTAAAAAGAAATCCAGACTACCCGGCAATATTTGTGAGTGATGGGCATATCATGCTTACACTATGGGCGGCTAAGGCTGATGCCGCCACTCCATTTGACAGAAAAACGAATATTGGTTTGCATCACTTAGCTTTACTCGTAGAGGCTGAGGAGCAACTCGATGAGTTACGTGATCAATTTATGGCGTCGGGAATCGAAATTGAGTTTGGTCCCGAGCTTGTTAAAACAGGACCCGCAAAACATTTAATGTGTTACGACCCAAGTGGTATTAGGGTTGAGTTTTTCTGGGCGGGCTCATAAAACAAACATAACAAAGTTTTATAATAGGGATTTGGTACACATGGCATTGTTAGTTTACACCGCCTTTGGTGTTTAAGGTGCTCAGCAGAAGCTTGCGTATTGAATGCCCCTCCCCTCCTACTACACATTTTGCGACTTACGAGTAAGTCCAAAAGGATAAATGTTATGTATAAAATCGGCGTTGTTTTATTTGATGATTTCACGGATGTCGATTTCTTTCTTATGTATGACTTGCTGGGGCGCACAACCGACAGTTGGACAGTAAGTATACTTGGAACTAAATCTGAACATCATTCCCACCTCGGTATGAAAGTTAAAACAGACGGACACCTTTCTGAGGTGACGAATCAAGATGTCGTTCTTATTACAAGCGGCAAACGGGGTATTCCAGCCGCTTTAAAAGATGCTGAATTTATGTCAGCGTTGAATCTTGATCCAAATAGGCAGCTAATAGGTTCGATTTGTGCGGGATCATTCATCCTCCATGAACTCGGTTTACTAAAAGGCAAGCGATTAACAACAAACCCAGATGCAAAGGATGTTCTACAAAGTATGGGAGGAGATGTTAAGGATCTGCCTCTCGTGATAGACGGTAATGTAGCGACGGCCGGTGGCTGTCTTTCACTGATGTATCTAATTGGTTGGTTAACAGAGCGGCTATTTGACTCAAACAAACGAAAAGCTATACAAAATCAATTGATACCTGCTGGGCAATTAGATCTATTTGAAGAACTTATTGCCACAACTATTCAATCAGCAGAGTTAGCAAGCTCGGATAACAAGGCGTTAAATAATCATTCATAACATGTGGTGTTTTACATTACGTTAGTTTTAGTGTTTAGGGTAAGTCACACATCAGTCTTGTGTGACTTACCCTTGAACATAACGCCACTTGGGGAAATTAACTTACAGGGAGTAAATCAATTGGTAAAAATGTACGGTTCTGAAGAGACAAGAGCGTTTTGCTGTAATTGTAAAGAAGTAACGCTACATCGGTACGAAAGCTTCTCTAAAGCGCAGGAAAAGACCGAGAAAAAAGCTAAAGGTTTCTTCTCAGGTCTATTTGCAGCAATAATTAGCTCATTAATGGAAGGCGAAGCGACTGGTGACTACAAATGTACAATATGCGGCACCAATCTTCACACGCCAGATAATTTAGATTAATAGTCAGTGTCTCTAATGCCACGGCTAGTGGCACGCAACATAATTTATAGACGGCTCTAGTGGGTTTGAAGCGTATACACCTTATGCATTGCATTTAGGGTTTTGAGGTTGTGTTGCGGATCAAGTAGTGCGCTTTTATCTCTAACAAGGGGCTAAAGCAGAGCAAAAACAAGGGACAAGAAAAGAAGTAGTTTTACTTGAGTATCAATGAATTACAGACACAAAAAAGCCCACCAAAAGGTGGGCTTTTTTAAAATTTGGTGGGTCCGGGCGAACTCGAATCGCCGACCCCTACCATGTCAAGGTAGTACTCTAACCAACTGAGCTACGGACCCAAATTTTTACGTTCCTAACCATTCAATTCAGAATGGTGCGTCCGAGTGGACTCGAACCACCGACCCCCGCCATGTCAAGGCGATACTCTAACCAGCTGAGCTACGGACGCATTTCTCTGGAACGAGGAGGATATTAGCTATAAGCGAACGGTGGTGCAAGCACAAATTTACCAACTTTGAACCGTTTGGCGAAAATGTAAACTCAACACGCGTTTTCAGATGATTTTATCAGCAAAGCTGAATCCTTCATGGATTAAAAGTGTGATCTATATAACTTTTATTATCTCACTTAATTGTCGTAAGGCACTTCACTGAGCATCCAAATCTGTAAGGTTTGCGATACCTTAGGGCAAGTGCCGAACAAAATCTGATATTTAGGTTTAAATGGTTCGCCGATATAGGTTGTACGGATCAACTCTCCTGTTTTGACGTCCACTTGAGTGCTCACCCTGCCTTTGAAGTTTTGAAATATGACAAACTGCTCACTGTGGTAAACCATTTGCTCTCGGTAAAACAAGAAATGATCTTGGGGTGTCTCTGTCAATTCACACTCCAGTGGTTTCAAATTAGGTATCGCACTAACATTAGATGCGATGAACAATGCTGACAAAATCCATCCGTATCGCATATGGCTGCCCTATTCTGCACTCTTTTTCAAAGTATAGGCCCTGCCTTGATGACTGATACAAAAAAGGCTTTGCTCATCTCTAATCAAAGCCCCTTATTTCTGCAGGTTAATTATCGTGTTTAGTCGTCCGCCTCAAACACAACGTTATAATTTTCGGTGTATGTACAATTCGGCTGACGGCTACAAGTAAAGAAACGTCTCCCTTTGAACTCACCTTGGCTTGCGGTTTTAATGATCATCGGACTGCCGCATTTTTTACAAAAACGCACTTCTTTATCGGGCTCAATCAAATCAATGTGTGCCGCAAGCAAACGACGTAATCGCCCAACTTGATAACTGTGCTTTACCGAGGCGCCAATTAAAGGCAGGTTGGCCGTCTTACAAACATGAATCAATAACTTTTGTCTTTCTATCTTACCCTTGTTTAGCTCCTGCCCATTATCCAATTCAACGATAACGCGCGGCTCTAGTGTCCTTGGGTCACAAATAACGTAATCAAAATAGCTTCGAGATATACGATTGTTCGCGACAAAAAACTGCTTCTTATTTTTGATTTCTTTTGGCGTAACCAAACTGGACATGTTTACTTTCGCGAATACTACGGCATGCTCCCCTACCGCCGCTCTTAACGCATTATAGAACGCACCCTCTTGACCTCTGAGCAGAGGGCCTTTCGAGCGATAAGGATAATCACGCGTGTCATCGTGCTTAATCACGTACTTTTGAATAACAAAGAAGAATAAAACCAGAAGAACAACAATGATAAAAATGTTGGTCATAAATAAAGTGCATCCAAAACAACTCGTTGCTCAAAGCGTAAATGGAAATGTTATGCAGAGCAACAAAACCTCGCAATTTTGAGGCGCCACGACGATAGCGAGAAACAGAAAATTTTGCTCACCAATAAAAACGAGCCAATCACACACTTGGATTGGCTCGTTTAAATTTTGTTAATACATTATGTATGCTAAGAATCAACTATTAGCGTCTGGCTGATTCTCTGGCATCGCATCAATAAAAGCTGGCAGTTGATTGCATGACTGCACAACAGCGTTAATGGTTGGATAAAGAGAAGTATCTACACCAAAGCGTTGTGCGTTATAAAATTGTGGTACCAGACAAATATCGACAATAGATGGCGAGCTTGTCAGGCTAAACTTGCAATCACCATTTAGTTTACGATGCTTCTGAAGTTTCTCTTCTAATGCTGTAAAACCTTTGTGGATCCAGTGATGAATCCAAGCGACTTTGCGCTCTGGTTCGCAAGCTAACTCCCCCTCTAAATACTGTAGAACTCTCAAGTTATTCAGGGGATGAATCTCCATTGCAATATCCTGAGCCAAAGCTAGCGCTTGGTATCGAAGCGGCGTTTGCTTGGGGATCACAGTGACATCCGGGTAGTGTTCTTCTAAGTATTGAATGATCGCCAGTGACTGGGTTAACTGAACCTCCCCATCCACCAGCAAAGGAACCAGTTCAGAAGCGTTTAACTCATGGTACTCGTTACTGTGTTGTTCGCCACCATTGCGCACCAAGTGTACCGATTTTGAATCATACGGTAACTCTTTAAGATTCAAGCAAATACGCACACGATATGCCGCCGATGATCGCCAGTATCCGTATAAAATCATGCTATCGCTCATATCGTCTCCCAACCAGCACTGTTAGTGCCTGAGATATTGGCTAACTTGTTGGTCAATCGAACCGAATATGTTGTTGCCATCCGCATCGAACATTTCCAATCTGATTGAATCTCCAAACGACATGAAGTTAGTCGACGGCTTACCATCACGAATGGTTTCAATCATGCGAACTTCCGCGATACATGAATAACCAACACCACCCTCCTCAATCGAAGTGCCATGTTCGGTGCCTTGCTTATTAGATACCGTGCCAGAACCTATAATTGCCCCAGCAGATAGCGGGCGCGTTTTAGTCGCATGAACAATTAAGTCTGCAAAATCAAACGTCATATCGATACCCGCATTTGGGCGACCAAACGGCTTGTGGTTGTATGTCGAGACCAGTGGTAAATGCACTTTGTTTTCGTACCACGCTTCGCCGAGTTCGTCAGGTGTTACTGCCACAGGAGAAAACGCAGAAGAAGGTTTAGATTGGAAAAAACCAAACCCTTTAGCTAATTCTGCGGGAATTAGCCCACGCAGTGAGACATCATTCACCAGCATGATCAAACGAATCGACTCCTGAGCCTCTGCAACACTCGCGCCCATTGGTACGTCACCAGTTACCACAGCCACTTCACCTTCGAAATCAATACCCCATTCATCACTCGCAAACTCGATGTTGTCACAAGGACCAATAAAGGCATCAGAGCCTCCTTGGTACATCAACGGATCCGTCCAAAAACTCTCTGGCATTTCAGCGCCGCGAGCTTTTCGAACCAACTCAACGTGGTTTACGTAAGCACTGCCATCAGCCCACTGATAAGCGCGAGGAAGCGGCGACTCGCAGTAGTGCGCTTCAAACTCTTCATACCCTGCAACCGTGCCATTGTTCAGTGCAACGTATAGCTCTTGCAGTTGCGGTGCTAGCGTATCCCAGTTATCAAGTGCCACCTGCATCGTCGGTGCTAAGTTCATGGGGTGGAAAATTTCTGTCGCTGGTACGCAGCGCGTTAAGTCTTTGCTCACGACCATCAACAGACCGTCACGAGTGCCATTTTTCTTGGTTGCTAATTTCATCCTTGCCTCTTACTTCTCTTGCCAGCTATAGACGTATTCTTTGTTTTCTACTTTTTCCAGCTCATCCGAAAACTGAAGTGCGTGACGCGTATCAATCATGACCGCGACTTCGTCGGCAAAAGTCTTCTTATGCTCTCGCCCTGCCTTGAAAGCTTTCGGGTGAGGGCCATGTGTAAAACCTGCTGGATGGAATGTCACCATACCCGCTTCAATGTTGTCACGACTAAAGAAGTCACCTGCATGGTAGAACAAGACTTCGTCATAATCGTCATTGTTGTGGTAGAACGGTACTTTGAGCGCTCCAGGATCACTTTCAATTGGACGAGGAACGAAGGTGCACACCACAAATCCTGATCCTACAAATGTAGTATGTGCAGAAGGCGGTAAATGGTAACGATGTGACATAAGTGGACGAATATCACGCCAGTTCACTTTTACTACCGCCAAATCACCATGCCACCCAATCGCATCCAGCGGGTTGAATGGGTAAGTGATAACACTGACTTTATCGTGGCGTTTCACCTGAACCTGTGTTTGATTCTCAGAATATTGAGCACGGAACTGATCGTTGATCGACGGCGTTTCTAAAACCGCTGGATCAAACACCGCGTGGTTTCCAACCATGCCTTTTTCGGGCAATGTATAGGCCGCATCGGTGTTTTCAATCATCAGAATGAACATCGGCTCGCTTGGTTCTAAACGCCAGCTCGTTGAGCGCGGGATCATGACATAATCCCCTTCACTCACTTTCAAATGACCATAATCACAGTAGAGATCTGCCGTACCTTGGTGGATGAATAGCAGTTCGTCGCCATCCGCGTTTCTCACCAAGAAGTCCATTTTTTCATCCATACGCCAAACACGAACTTTACAATTCGCGTTGTGTAATAGATGCGGGACTGCCCAAGGGGTAATATGGCTGGCTTTCTCGACTAGATTAAAATCAAATGCTCGTGGACGTAGCTCGCCTTCCCACTCAGACCACCCCGTTGGGGCATGTTGATGATGAAAATGTGTTGCGGGGCCGAAGAAGCCACTTCGACCTGCCTCACGTTCATAAATTGCCTCTTCCGGGAAGTCAGCATGCGCTTGTTTAGAGCACACTCCCTCCCGGTGAGGGAATGTGATCCATTTATGCATCGCTCAATACTCCTCGTCGAATTTGGTCTTCTTCTATCGATTCAAACAACGCTTTAAAGTTACCCTCGCCAAAGCCTTCATTGCCTTTACGTTGGATGATTTCGAAGAACACAGGGCCGATAACGGTTTGAGTAAAGATTTGTAGCAAGATGCCATCTTTCGTTGGCGCACCATCAATAAGAATCTGCAAATCACGAAGCTTGCTTACATCTTCACCGTGGCCTTCAACACGCTGATCGACTTTCTCGTAATAAGTATCTGGCGTTGGCATAAAGTCCATGCCTCGCTCACGCAAGGTTTTGACCGTTTCGTAGATGTCGTCTGTGGTCAATGCGATGTGTTGAATACCTTCGCCATTGTATTCACGGATAAACTCTTCAATCTGTGATTTATCATCTGACGACTCATTGATAGGAATTCGGATTTTGCCGCAAGGTGCGGTCATCGCACGGCTGACAAGACCAGTCAGCTTACCTTCGATATCGAAATAACGAATTTCGCGGAAGTTACCAATGCGCTCATAGAAACCAGACCAGACATCCATGTTGCCTTGCTTAACGTTGTGCGTTAAGTGGTCGATTTCGTAAAGACCAACATTCGCTTTTGATAAACGCTCATCAGCATCATCATAAAAACGAAAATCGACATCATAAATACTCTGCTTTCCATAACGGTCGACAAAATAAAGCAAGCTTTCACCGATGCCATAAATAGCAGGAATGCTTAGCTCCATCGGCCCAATTTCCGTTTTATATTCTTTACCGCCATTCTCTAACGCATGCGCCAGAGCAACGGTGGCGTCTTTCACACGAAATGCCATGCCACAAACCGACGGACCGTGAACTTTGGCGAATCCCTCAGCTTGGCTATGCGGCTGCGCATTCACAATAAAGCTAATGTCACCTTGTCGATATAACCACGCTTCTTTTGAGCGATGCTTTGCAATCTCCGCAAAACCTAACGATATAAACAGATCTTTAAGCTGTTGAATGCCTTTGTTGTCTGCAGCGGTATATTCAACAAACTCAAATCCGTCTGTTCCTAGTGGGTTATATGCATCAACCATGACTTTCTCCTTGTCTCAGTAGCTTTTGTTTGGACTTATTTGTCTAACTTGGCGCAGGTCTTGAGAAATTGGAATACGTGGGGAGAAATCTTTATCTTGGCGACTTTTACGCATAATTGTAAAATATATGTTACACACAGAAGGCGCATCGAATCCACTTTCGCAAAAATCAAACAAATTGCTTATTTTCAATACATTAGATTGATATTTTCGGCTTTACGCCAACATGAAAAATGTAAACAAGTTGTTACTTTGGCATTTTATCTTGGCAACGTAGCTCAAAAAGTAAAAGAGGGATAGAAAGCCTATTGCCCCCTATTTCTATCTGCTTCATTCATTTGGTCCTACAAAACATCAAAAGTAATGTTTCGTGACGCTTCATACAGTTCGAAAGGCTCATCGGTCAGAATCGTGTCATGGATACCCCTTTATTGATTCACCTCAGTTTTATTCAAAAGTAACTGTGCCATAAGTGGTGCTCTGTTCCCTATCGAGCCGAGCCACAAGGCTTCACGCTCGATCAGAAAAAGAGACATCTAATGACACACATCAATCAAGAACGCTTAGTTGAACACTTTTGCCAACTAGTACGTATCGACAGCGAATCAAAAAACGAAAAACAAATTGCAGAAACACTGGCAGAACAGCTAGGCGAGCTAGGCTTTACCGTACGCAAACTTCCAGTACCTGAGCACATTTCTAACGGTTTTAACGTGTACGCCCGTTTAGACGGCAAAAAAGACGGCTCTATTCTAATGAGCTGTCATATGGATACGGTCACTCCAGGTATTGGCATTGAGCCAATCATCGAAGACGGCGTTATCCGTTCAAAAGGCAATACGATTCTTGGTGGCGATGATAAATCTGGTATTGCTGCCATCATGGAAGCCGTTCGTTGTATTCAAGCGGAAAACCGTGAGCACAAAACGTTAGAACTTGCTTTCACCGTGTATGAAGAAGGCGGTTTATTCGGTTCACAATACTTCGATATGTCACACGTCACTTCAACGGAAGCAATCGTGTTAGACACAGGTGGCCCTATTGGCACCATTGTGACCGCAGCCCCAGGCCAGCAAAAGATCATGGCAAAAATCAAAGGCCGACCAGCACACGCAGGGCTTGCGCCAGAAGAAGGCATCAGTGCGATCATGGTGGCGGCAGATGCCATCAACCAAATGAAGCTACTTCGCATCGACGAAGAAACGACAGCCAACATCGGTATAGTGAATGGCGGTCAGGCCACAAACATTGTTATGCCTGAATTAAAAATCGTGGCAGAAGCACGCTCCCTGAATGGCGATAAACTAGATGCTCAGGTCAATCATATGATCTCAACATTAGAGTCTGTCTGTGAAAAACACGGTGCAGAAGTCGAAATTGAATCTAGCCGAGCCTACGACGCTTTTGTTATTGAAGAAAACCACCCACACGTAAACGCTATAAAAGCAGCGTTTTCAGAGTTGGGAATTGACGCCTTCACAAAAGGCACTGGCGGCGGTAGCGATGCCAACAACTTTAACAAGAAAGGTCTCACAACGGTCAACCTTTCAACTGGCATGGCAAAAGTACACACGACAGAAGAGTTTATCGCGGTAAGTGATATGGTCAAAATCACTGAGTTCGTGAAACATTTCCTAGTCAGTTAACGTCGTGCCTTTTGAAGAGCAGACTGACTATCTTCCCCTTCTAGCCTGTGCTTGAAGGGGATTTTAATTTGTATCGAAGCAAAATTACTTCCCGTCATGCCAACTTGATATCAGATCTTCAAAGAAATTCCCCTAGCTCACTTTTTGAGACCAGACAGCTCAACACCTGACACCCTGTTACAGTAATGTTAAAACTCGATTGTGTAGACAATTTATACAATATACATTTTTGGCATCTTTCAGGATGAAAAGAGTGAGACAAGGATGAAATTACCTAAGTTGCTTTTATTAGCGTCGATGATGAGTCCAATACTGGCAACATCAAGCTATGCCGCACCGTATCCCGCAGGTGTGACCCTCGCTGAGATACAAGAAATTACGCTAAACAATGGAGCTGAAGTTACTTCTATTGACCCAGCCAAGCAAGCCGCAGAGCCCGCTTTTAATCTCGGTCGAGACCTGTTTGAAGGTCTGGTCATTCAAGATAAGCAAGGTAAAACCATTCCTGGTGTTGCTGAGTCTTGGTCAGTCAATGACAACAATACGGTTTATACCTTCCACTTACGTGATGCAAAATGGTCAAATGGCGAAACGGTCACTGCACAAGATTTTGTCTACAGCTGGCAACGCTTACTGAATCCAAGCACTGCTTCACCCTACGCTTGGTTTGCGGCCATTCCAAATATCGAAAACTCGCAAGCCATTATGAAAGGCGACGCCGCACCCGAGTCCTTGGGCGTGAAGGCGCTGGATGAAAAAACATTCCAGGTAACACTCGAAGAGCCTATTCCCTTCTTTACGAAACTATTAAGTCATCCAGTGCTTGCCCCCGTTCACAAAGCGACCATTGAAAAACATGGCAACCGCTGGACCCAGCCTGAGCATATCGTTACAAATGGTGCGTTTACTGTCTCTGAATGGAAAGTTAACGAAAAACTGGTGATGGTTAAAAATCCACATTATTGGGACGCAAGCAATGTAGTGCTGGAAAAAGTCACTTGGCTACCAATTGGTGATGCAAACGTAGTGCTAAACCGCTACCTAGCTGGTGAGATAGACCAAGCGGTTTCCATTCCTGCCGCCCAGAAGAAAAAGTTAATTCAACAACGCCCACAAGAAGTGGCAAGCACCAGTGCGTCTCTTGGCTCCACATTCTATTACCTCAACACTCAACAAGGGCCAACAAAAGACGTGCGGGTTCGTAAAGCCCTCTCATATGCCATTGACCGTCAACTGTTAACGAGTGCTATTTTGAGAAACGGTGGGGTTCCAATGTATACCCTTGTGCCACCTCAAACAGATGGTTTTAAATCTCACACTCCTGAGTTCGCAACTTGGAACCGCCATAAACGTATCGAAAAAGCGCAGCAATTACTGTCAGAAGCTGGATACGATAAAAGCAATCCGCTTAAGTTAACGTTTACCGTACCAACTTTCTCAATGGACGTAAAAATGGCAACCACCATGGCAGGCATGTGGAAAAGCCGATTGGGTGCGCAAGTCACGATAAAACAGCTAGAACCGAAAGTGTTCTACGCACTTAAAGAGCCGACCGACATTACTCGCGGCGGCTGGACGGCCGACTACAATGAAGCCTCTACATGGTTGGATATCTTCGTTTCTAGTGGCGAGTACAACGATTCTCGTTATAACAACCCGCAATACGACGAGTTAATGGCTCGCTCAAAGACCATGAGCAACCCATCAGAACTGTATTTACAAGCAGAAAGCATGCTGATTGAAGACATGGCCATTATTCCTATTTATCGTCCGGGTAACGATCAATACCTCATCAAGCCTTACGTGGGCGGCTACGAACTGACAAACCCTGAGTCGTCGTACTACCGCAAGAATGTCTATGTAAAAGCCCACTAAAAGCATGTTTTCGGTCTGAGTCGGCAAGTTCAATGTTTACTTGCCGTTCCTCATGTCTCTCGGTGGAGAAGGCAACCTGAGCTCAGACCATTTTTTATTCATAACCGTTCGAAGTGATTTCGGATGACCAAAGGATGATGGATCATGATTTGGTACATTGTTAAGCGATTAGCTATCGCTATCCCCACGCTTCTATTCATCGCACTCGTATCATTTTGGCTGATGCACATTGCACCAGGGGGGCCATTTGATATGGAACGGCCTATGCCAGAGGTGGTACGTGCGAATATCGAAGCAAAATTCCATTTGGACCAGCCCTTCCTTACTCAGTTTTGGATTTACATTGGTAATTTCATACAAGGAGATCTCGGTCCGAGCTTCGTTTATCAAGACTTCAGTGTTACACAGCTCGTCGCACAATCATGGCCAGTTTCAGCAGTATTAGGCGTACTCTCCTTTTGTATTTCCGTTCCACTTGGCATGTTGCTTGGCACCATTGCGGCATTGAACCGAAATAGCCGCCTAGATTACGGCCTGATGACACTTTCGATGACTGGAGTTGTGGTTCCGGCTTTCGTGCTTGCTCCAGTTTTAGTCATGATCTTCGCTATTCAGCTCGGCTGGTTCCCTGCTGGTGGTTGGGAAGGAGGAAAGCTGGCTTTTCTTGTTCTTCCCGTGCTCAGCCTGGCGATTGGCTCCATTGCGAGTATTGCACGCGTCATGCGTGGCGCAATGATTGAAACGCTCAACCAACCATACATTCGAACGGCAAAAGCCAAAGGTTTGTCCACAACCTACATTTTATTCCATCACGCTTTGCGACCATCCCTGATTCCCGTCGTTGCGATGCTCGGCCCTGCGTTTGTTTCTGTCGTGACAGGCTCGGTGATTATCGACATTTTCTTTGGTACAGGTGGCATGGGACAACACTTTGTGTCTGGGGCTCTCAACCGCGACTACGGCCTAGTAATGGGCATTACTCTGATTGTCGCTTCACTCACTATCTTCTTTAACCTTGTGGTCGACTTGCTATATACGATTATCGACCCTCGTATACGCGTTTAGGAGTCCGGCATGTTAACGATCAAAAAACTGGATACACAAGCTCTTCAAGATCAAGTCGTCGACAATATTGAAGCCGTCGAAGGTCGCAGTCTTTGGCAGGATGCATGGACTCGATTTCGTAAAAACAGAGCCGCGATGACATCAGTGTATGTTTTGGCGTTCATTACCTTATGCATCACCTTCGGCCCCTCTCTTGCCGCTTTTAGCCATGATGAAATTGACTGGGAAGTGCTCATCGATCCATACGAACTAGGGAAACCTTCACTGAGCAGTGGCCATTACTTTGGTACCGATGATCTCGGGCAAGATGTCTTTGCTCGCACGATGCAAGGCGGCAGGCTCTCTATTTTGGTGGGTTTTGTCGGGGCCTTAGTCGCCGTTGTTATTGGTACGATTTGGGGAAGTATTTCCGGCTATCTTGGCGGCGTTGTCGATAGCGTAATGATGCGCATTATTGAGGTGCTCGATTCGGTGCCATTTATGTTTATGGTTATCCTGTTTGTTACCCTTTTTGGCAACAACATCTACCTGATTTTTATCGTGATCGGAATGGTATCTTGGCTGGGCATTGCCCGTGTTGTACGTGGTGTCACCTTCGGTCTAAAAAAGCGAGAGTTCATCGAAGCCGCACACTCTATTGGGGTTTCTAAATTGACAATTGTCCGACGCCATGTTCTGCCTAATGTTCTTGGGATCGTGATGGTTTATTCCTCCTTAATGGTATCAGGATTCATTATGTTCGAATCGTTTTTAAGCTTCTTAGGGCTTGGGGTTCAACCACCAGACACGAGCTGGGGGATCCTGATTTCCGAAGGCGCAAAAACAATTGACGTTGCATTGTGGATGCTGCTTTTTCCCTCTCTGTTTTTAGTTGCCACCCTCTTTTGTTTTAACTTCATCGGCGATGGCTTGCGTGATGCTCTTGACCCGAAAGACCGATAAGGACAAACCCATGCTATCTATTGAAAACATGAACGTGCGCTTCGATACGCCAGATGGGCAAGTGCAAGCGGTCAGTAATCTCTCCTACTCGATTAAAGCGGGCGAAACTCTTGGGATTGTTGGGGAATCAGGTTCGGGAAAAAGCCAATCTGTTTTCGCATTAATGGGGTTAACCGCGGACAACGGCGCCGTGTCTGGAAGCGCAATGTTCCACGGTGATGATTTACTCGCGATGTCGAAAAAGCAGCTCAACCGCATCCGTGCAGAGAAAATCGGAATGATCTTTCAAGATCCGATGACGTCACTCAATCCATTCATGAAAATTGGCAAACAGCTTTGTGAAGTTCTCATAATTCATAAAGGAATGAGCCGAAAACAAGCAAAAATTGAATCGATTCACATGTTAGATGCGGTGCGTATTCCCTCTCCCGAAACTCGGATGAATCAATACCCTCACGAGCTATCTGGCGGAATGCGTCAGCGAATCATGATAGCGATGGCGTTGTTGTGTAAGCCCGAGCTGCTAATTGCAGACGAACCAACCACCGCGTTAGATGTAACCGTTCAGGCTCAAATTTTGACGCTATTACGAGACTTACAACAAGAGTTCAACACGGCTATTTTACTGATCACTCACGACATGGGCGTCGTCGCCGAGATGTGTGATCGCGTATTGGTCATGTATGGTGGTCAAAAAATGGAGCAATCAGATACCGAGACATTGTTCGCTCAACCTGCTCACCCCTATACTCAAGGCCTGCTAAAGGCGATTCCTTCTATCACTGAAGATATGCCACGTTTACCAACCATCCCAGGTAACCCACCAAGTGCGTTGATTAACCATCAAGGGTGTCCGTTTAGAGAGCGGTGCGAGCATCGAGAGACGCGTTGCCAATACGAAACCCCACGGTTTTCCCCATTGAACACGAGCCAGTCCATTGCCTGTCACGTTAAAGCACCCAGTGTTATCACTCCTATTCAAATAAAAGCTTAAGGAGGAGTTATGAATAAAAAAGAAGTCCTCATGTCTGCTCGTGATTTAAACGTCCACTTTCCTGTGTCGCGTCACCTTATTCCAAGTCGACGTAAAATCGTGAAAGCGGTCAATGGTATCGACTTAGATGTTTATAGAGGTGAAACACTTGGCATTGTGGGGGAATCAGGCTGCGGAAAATCAACGCTTGCACGCGCCTTACTTCGCTTAATTGAACCTACACATGGCGAGTTGACTTGGAAAGGTCAAGACATGCTCGGGTTTAGTAAAAAAGACCTTTCCTCTCGACGTAGAGAATTTCAGATGGTGTTTCAGGACCCATCCGCTTGTTTGAATCCGAGATTAACCATCTCAGAATGCATCGCCGAACCACTGCTCACCCACGAGCCACAACTTAAACGGGCAGAGGTAGAAAGGCGTGTCATCGCTATGATGGATAAAGTGGGTCTCTTGGCGAGCCAGCGAAACCGCTATCCACATGAATTTTCCGGAGGTCAATGCCAGCGTGTGGGCATTGCCAGAGCATTAATTCTCAATCCAGATTTGGTCGTGTGTGATGAACCCGTTAGTGCGCTAGACGTCTCCATACAAGCTCAGGTCATCAATCTTCTAGATGATCTTAAACAAGAAATGGGGTTAACACTGGTGATGATTGCGCACGACTTAAGCGTGGTGCGCCACATCAGCGACCGCGTTATGGTGATGTATCTTGGTAAACCTATGGAAGTAGGACGTTACGATAAAGTATTTGACGATGCACAACACCCCTACACCAAAGCACTGTTATCTGCTGTCCCGATAGCTAATCCGCAATTAGCACGTGACCGTGAAATACAACTATTGCCCGGCGACCTTCCTTCTCCACTTAACCCACCTAGCGGTTGCGTTTTTCGTACTCGATGCCCAGAAGCAACAGAAGTATGCGGGCAACAGAACCCAATAAAAACAGGCTCGGAGCAGCATCATATCTATTGCTCAAATATGACTTTAGGAACCATTTAATGAACAATACTAACTCAGTAAACCAACGCCTTACGTTATTGCGTGAGGCAATGTCCTTTCACAACGTGTCTGCATATATCGTGACCAACAATGACCCACATAACAGTGAATACTCAGCGAATCATTGGTTAGCGCGAAGCTGGATTTCAGGTTTTACCGGCTCAGCAGGCGATGTCGTCATTACCCAACAAGGTGGTGGCCTGTGGACTGATGGTCGTTACTATATTCAAGCTGAAGAACAGTTACACGGCACAGGACTTGAACTGTTTAAAGCCAAACAACCAGAAACGCCGACAGTTGCCAAATGGCTGGCTACCACGCTACCAGAAAACAGTATTATCGCGGTTGACGGGCGCGCCATCAGTTACGCTTTTTATCAAGGCCTCAAACAAGCCTTTGAAACGAAAAACATTAAGATCATTGTCGACCTGGATTTACTCACACCGATTTGGCTTGAAAGACCACCTCGCCCAAGTGCACCCGTATTCGAGCACCCCACCGCTTTTGCTGGCGTTGACACTGAAAATAAGTTAGCGAGAATCCGTTCTTGGTTAACCGAGAACCAAGTAGATAGCTTATTAGTGTCAACGCTAGATGATGTCATGTGGACAATGAATATTCGAGGTGGTGATACGAATTACTGCCCAGTTTCTGAAGCCTATCTAGTCGTAGAGCAATCACTTGCGACACTGTTTATTGATAAAGCCAAACTGCCTCAAGACGTTGAAAGAGCGCTGACCGAGCAGAGTGTACACATTCGCCATTACAACTACGTAAGTCAGTATTTGAATCAGCAATGTGAGGGATTATCGCTCGCTTTTAACCCGACCCACACAGACAGCTTATTGGTGAGTTCGATTGAAGGGAATGTGAATCTAAAGCCAATGGCTTGCCCTGTAACGGCAATGAAGGCCATAAAAAATGCGACCGAGCTAACTAGCCTAGAACAGGCATTAACAGATGATGGTGTGGCAATCGTAAGGTTTATGAACTGGCTCGAAGAGCAAGTTCCAAGCGGACTCGTTACAGAATTGTCTGCTGAGGCACAACTGAATCACTATCGCCGTCAAACCCGACATTATGTGAGTGACAGTTTCCGCACTATCGCAGGCTTCGCAGCTCACGGGGCAAAAATGCATTATGCCGCCGATGAAGAAAGCAATGCGGCAGTCAATGAAAGCAACTTCTTTCTCGTCGATTCTGGTGGCCAATACCTTGGCGGGACAACAGACATCACCCGTACTTTCCACTTCGGGTCACCGACCATTAAGCAGCGCAAAGATTATACCTTGGTGCTCAAAGCGGTCATCCGACTGACTCAGACTCGATTCATGAAAGGCTCTACGGGTGCCAATCTTGATATCATGGCGCGCGGCGTCTTATGGCAACATGGTATTGATTACAAGTGCGGCACTGGACACGGCGTAGGCATTTGCTTGAATGTTCATGAAGGCCCACAAAATTTCTCGCAAAGCCACCGCGAGGTTGAGCTAAAACCGGGTATGGTCATTACTAATGAACCAGGCGTTTATCGCGAAGGTGAGTACGGGGTAAGAATAGAGAACATTCTTAAAGTTGTAGAAGTAGAACAAAATGAGTTCGGCACGTTCTACGGTTTTGAGACCATCACTCTTGCTCCAATTGCGACCAACGCCCTTGACTTATCAATGCTAGATCAAGCAGAGCTAGACTGGCTCAATCATTACCATTCACGAGTCTATCAAGCACTTAGCCCTTTTCTTGATACGCAAGATAAAAACTGGCTTCAACGCACAACCCAACTTATTGAGAAATAGGATATCAGCAAGCTTTATAACGTTTTCATTTTCATCTCAAACTCCTTGTTTGCCAGCCTTCGGGCTGGTTTTTTTTATAGAGATAACGGCGTGAAAAACAAAAACGCCCCGCAATGTTAGCGAGGCGATCAATTAAATTAAAATGATGCAGTTAAAATGCCCTACTGACGACACTTCTGAGTATCAAAATCAACGACGATGGCGGCATTCTCAAAGTCACCAGATACTTTAACGTAGCCCCAGTAGTTACTCTGATTTGACAACGTAATACACTCTCCATTACCAATATTATCTGACCACCCGTGACGATTAGTATCATCCGGCCAACCAGAGTTACTGTATTCAAGCTTTAGGTTGCCCGTACCATTCCCCGTCGTTATCGCCAGATTTGAGCTCTCATTCACCGCTGGCACGCTTAGCCAAATGGTTTGTTGATTTGCCAAGCAAACGGGCTCTCCTGCTGTTAGGCGCCCACCGCTTACTTTACTTTGCACCGCGCAGTCTTGTGGCAATGTGTCATTACCGCCCAACGTTGAGATAACAACACTATGAGTGGCGGTTGCAGTCAAGCCTTCACTGTCTGTCACACTTAGACTGACCGAATACTCCCCTTCACTCCCATATTGGTGCGTCGGCTTGGTTTGTGTACTTGTCGAGCCATCACCGAAGTCCCATAAGACGCTGACGATCTTCCCGTTTGGGTCTGTACTGTTTTCACTGCTAAATGTAATGCTTTCACCGACTTTCCCCTTGTTGTTTGCGGTTATGACTGCATTAGGTGCACCATTTGAGACAAGGGCTTGCTGCCACTGCTCAAACTCACTTTGATATAAATTCGCCCATTGGGTGATCGTTGCCTTGTAATTGCTCCAATTCCCTTGGCGTGTTTCCACCAGCATTTGGTTTACGTCATCTTTATGATTTTCAAACATAAAACGTACAGCTAAGTACCCCCAACGATAAATTCGATCGACATCAAACCCATCATAAGTAGTCTCGAAAATCTCACTTAAGGTATATGTCGAGCCGTCTAAAATCGTCTCAAGTGCTGCTTGGTTGTCATTTTCTTGAGCGACATACTCTGCAATGCCTTCACTCCACCACACTATTTTTTCAGTTGGATGACTAAACCCTCCATAGAGATCAAATCGACCATCTAAGTAATGCACGTATTCGTGCTCTAGGTTCCAGACAAAGTGATCCGCGTTCGCATAAGAGGCTTCATAAGCAATAAAGTTGGGAATATTCCCCGGCTGGGAAGGGTCGCCCTCCAAGTACATACCGCCATTGTCAGTACTAATATCGAAAATTGGCCCTGCGTACTTACCATAATCAGTGCTTGAATCGAAGATATTGACTTGGAGCTGAGTGTTGTGGTCATCTTTTACTGGCTGTTCACCCGTTTCTAAAGACTGATGAAAGTAACCCTCTTCGTAACCCATTTTAGAACATGCGGCCGCGTGTTGCTCTTGCGTCATATTCTGGGACAATATTCGAATTGTCGGACTACAGGTATAAGTTTGCGATAGCACCAAGCCTTTTAGCTCAGTTTCGAAATTACAAATTCCGAACTCACTACAATCTGCGTAATATGAGGCGGTGTCCGCCGCCGCAAGCCAAACCGCGTCACCCCGACCATACATTTCATACTGTTCAAAGATTCGACTCAGCTGACTCTTCACAACAGAACTCGCGTTACCTGTATACTTGGTCAGACGCCCGAGCTCTCGCCCCGCATTCGCGGCCATAAACTCATCTTCAGCACCGATTGATGACGCCCTCAGAGCAAAATCGCCTAAAGCTTTGGCAAGGTCCGTTTGGTTGCCAATTATTTGCACAAATTGCTCGTTCCACTGCCCACCAAACAAAATAGTGAAAACACCGTTAACTGCATTGCGCATATACCAGTGCTGGGCGTATTGATCATTCCAACGTGTAAGCCACTGGGTCACTTGCGGTAGGTACGCGTGCTGCAAGCCCGCACTATCCATAGTGATGATGACTTCACTAAGCACTTTGCCGTGACGGTCGCTGTTCTCATAGAAGTTTGCGTTATTAACAAACGCATCCACGGATTCTTTCACCGCTGGGGTAACCCATTCAATAAATGAGATGTTGTCATTGTAAAACTCGGCGTAATAACCCGCGCGCAAGTATAAGAAAAACGTTTCGAGTTCATCGCTCCCGCCACCTGTATACCCCTTCGCCAATGTCGTAGTGCGCTTCGCAATGTTGTACATATGATCGGAGCTAAATACCGACTCCTGAATCCGACTTTCAGCAGAGAATAACTGGTTCACGCACGTCGCGCCCTGACTTAAAATTTCGCTGATCAATTGGTTACTGCTTTCGGTAACCAATGCTTCCAAATCACAAGCAGTGCTCGACTCATCAAGGCTTTCAAGTGACTGTACTCGAGTTGCCTTGGAGGGCTGAATAGGGAGAGTTGCGGTTGGTTGGTATTCAACTCGATTGGATTCAACACCGTGTGTATGAGCCGAATGTGCATGTTGCTCTGTAACTTGAGAAACTGGCTCGCTTAACGCAAATACGCCAGTGCTGGTTAATGTTGTCGCAATCGCGACACTCAAAGTCTTCAGTTCCATCTAATTTCTTCTATATTGAGTTTTCCTTAAATGCATTACGTCTTTTGCATCGCCACTGCCCTTATTACTGCAAGAGCATCTCCATATAATCTACTCGCAAGACAAGATGAAACATTTTGTTAACAACTGAACGTGACGGTGTCAGTTTTTGGTACTCGAGTTGCCGTTGCACGAGCTTGCCAGAAATCGATTTGCTTTAGTAATATTGATCAACTAGTTGTTTATCTTTCCATTCAAATATCTTTTATTGCTCCTCACAAAAGCGATAAAATGGTTTCTTTTCTTTTTGCTAAACAACTCCTATGACCGACGCTGATATTGAGCTACAACATCTTTGGTTAGAAGTCCAAGCCGAACGCTGGCAAAACCTGCCACGCTTTTTATTCAGTTACTACTGCTACAAGCACAACCTTGTCAGTAAAACCAACAAAGTTTGTTGGGAGACGGCACGTGCAAGACTGCCCGCTTCAACATCAATAAAAGAGCGAAAAAAGGCGGTGGTTGAACCGTTAGTCTCTGAGGAAACCGTCGTTGGGTTATTGAAATCCATCAGCAAAGATGGGGAAATGACGTTTAACGTGATGGTAACCACACTTAATGCGTTTTTGCACTATGTTGTGATTAGCAAGGAAGAGAAAGCCCGACTTAAACCAAACATGCCAGCTAGTTGGTATCAGCGATCAAACAAGTCGCCTTTGGCACGTTTCGAGCAGGCTGGCATTAATCTACAGGAGTGACATGTCAGTCATCGCTGATGATAAACACAAAAGACAAGCGCCTACAATGAGGCGCATTTGGTCAAAAATTGAGGAGCACCTAAACAAAAGTGCGTAGCGAGCAACAAAGAAAAAGTTTGGTTATTCTTGAATGCCTCGAATGCGTACATTACGCCTACGTAGAACTTCTAAAGTCACGAGCAAACACACCGACATAAAAATCAGCAACGTAGCGACCGCCAATATAGTCGGACTGATTTGCTCTCGAATTCCTGACCACATCTGCCTAGGAACGGTTTTTTGTTCTGCCCCAGTCAGGAATAACGCCACCACAACCTCGTCGAACGAAGTGCCAAAAGCAAACAAGCCGCCAGAAATCATCCCCGGACGAATCAGAGGAAAGGTAATGTGTCTGAAAGTATAAACAGGGTTTGCTCCTAAGCTAGCCGCCGCTTTTACCAAGCTATGGTCAAAGCCGCTTAACGTCGCAGTAACGGTAATGACGACAAAAGGCGTACCTAACGCAGCGTGTGCCAAAATGACGCCTAAATAAGTTTGTGATAAGCCAAGGCGTGTGTAGAAAAAGTACATCGCAGCAGCAGAGATAATGACTGGTACGATCATGGGCGAGATCAACAGCGCCATAATCGTATTGCGAAAAGGCAAGTTACTACTTGCTAAACCCAACGCCGCCAGAGTTCCCAGCCCTGTTGCAACGAGTGTCGCCATAAAAGCAATGAACGTGCTATTTTTCAGCGCCAACAGCCACTGATCACTAGTAAACATTTCTTGATACCAGCGAGTAGAATACGCTTCCGAATCAAGGTTTAACATCCCCTCGGTAAAAGTAAAGTAAGGCGTTGCATTAAACGATAACGGGATGATGGTCAGAATTGGAGCGATTAAAAAGAACAGCACCAACCCACAAAAAGCTAAGTAACCTGCGTAAGCAACTCGCTCTACTTTTGATGCATAGTTTGGTAATGCCATGGTTATCCTCCTACCTTAAGGTTATTAATACCAACCACACGGTTGAATATATAAAACAGAACCAGTACAACGAACAAAAGCAGTCCACCCAATGCGCCAGCCATCCCCCAGTTCAGTGATGTCTGCATATGATAGGCAATCATATTGGAGATCATCTGTCCGCTTCTTCCACCAACCAAAGCGGGCGTAATGTAGAAGCCAATAGAAAGAATGAAAGTAAGCAAGGCCCCCGCACCTATCCCCGGTAACGTAAGCGGCATATAAACTTTGATGAACGCAATGAAAGGCGTCGCGCCTAGAGAACGAGCGGCACGGAAATAAGTTGGGCTAATTCCTTTCATTACGCTATACAGAGGCAGGATCATAAAAGGCAACAGAATGTGCACCATAGACACCACCGTTCCGAAGGTATTGTGAATCATCTGAATTCGCTCAGAAGTAAAACCCGACCAAATAAGGAGATCATTAATGACCCCTTGGTTTTGCAGCAGAACAATCCAAGACGTGGTTCTGACTAACAATGATGTCCAAAATGGCAGCAGCACAATAATTAAAAGTAAGTTCGCGCGCTTATCAGGTAAATTGGCAAGCAGGTAAGCAACGGGGTACGCCATCACCAAACAAATTAAGGTGATTGAAATAGACATCCAAAAAGTTTTAAAGAAAAGGTCGACGTATATTTGGCGTTTTTCTGGTTGGGGCTCAATGTCTCCAAACTCATTCACTTGCAAGTCTAGCGCTGCAAGATAGTGACTGAATGTTAATGCGCCACTAAGATTCTTAAACGCCGCCCAATATTTAGGATTAGTCCATCGCTTATCCAGCTTAGCCAACTGTGTCACCGAGCTCGGCAGCGACGTCAAACGAGACAACTTTCTGCCGGTTTTCATGAGTAAACTGCGCATACCAGACTCTTCAATATTCATCCGGTTGGCTATTTTCGGCAGCTCTTTGCTTTGATAAAGCGCAAGTACTTCAACAGAGAATGCCTCAATGACTTCTTGATGAGGCTGACCTTGATAATCCCAACTTTCTAAGGCTTGAATAGTTTGTGGTAGTGACAGGGATATTTCTCGGTTATCCACGCTTCGATAAAGCATGTCGAGGATAGGAAAAGCAAACGTAAGCAGAATAAAACACACCAATGGCGTTGTGAGCATAATGGAGCGAAGCTTTTTTCGGCGCTCGGCCTTTTGCAACTGCGCTTTCAAATTGGTTTCTTGCTCATGAACTTGGCGTTCGATTTCCAATACAGAATCTAATGCGGTTAGCTCTCGACTCATGCTGCTACCTCGCTACTTTGAGTTTGTGTCCCATCAAGAGCATGGCAATCGTCACTTTGCCAACCAATACGACAAATTGAGTCAGGCGTTAACTGCAAGTGTTTACGATTATCGTTAGGTACTTTAACGATGAAGTGACCAACGCTCTCTACTTCGACGACCAGACGATAATGATCACCGTGATAAATCAATTCTCGTAGGACGCCCGAGACTTGGTTCTCACAAGACGCTTTCTCTGGTTGAATAACAATCTTTTCTGGTCGAATGGAAAGTGTTGTTCTCTGCCCTTGCTCAGAGACTCTGACAGGTTTCGCAGTAAATAACTCTTTCCCAACGAGCACTTGGCAATACTTTCCGTTCCACTCTTTGACTAAACCTGAGAGTTGGTTGTTTTCTCCGATAAACTGCGCAACAAACGTATTACTCGGAGATTCATAAAGCTCGGTTGGTGTCGCGAGTTGTTGCACTTCGCCGTGATTAAAAACCGCAATACGGTCGGACATAGTGAGAGCTTCGTCTTGATCGTGCGTCACATACAAAATGGTAATGCCAAGCTTTTCATGCAAATGTTTAATTTCCATCTGCATTTGCTCACGCAGCTGCTTATCTAACGCGCCTAGTGGTTCATCCATCAACACGAGTTTAGGCTCAAACACTAATGCTCGCGCTAACGCAACACGCTGTTGTTGACCACCTGATAACTGCTTCGGGTATCGAGTCGCAACATGCTCAAGCTCGACCATTTCTAATACACTCTGAACTTTGCTTTGAATCGTGTCACTGTCGAGTTTTCGCACCTTTAAAGGAAACGCAAGATTCTCAGCAATGGTCATATGTGGAAACAACGCATAGTTTTGAAACACCATACCAATATCGCGCTTGTGCGGCGCGAGATGATTGACAGGAACGCCATCGATATAAATGTCTCCACCGGTCGCAGTTTCAAAGCCTGCTAGCATCATCAAGCAAGTGGTCTTGCCCGATCCTGACGGCCCCAACATAGTAACGAACTCTCCAGGAGTAATATCTAAGTTGAAGTCTTTCACCACCAAATTCGTGCCATCGTAGGTTTTCTTAACGTGTTGAAAGCTGACATAGTCCTTGTTTTCCGTGCTCATGACTTCCCTCTTCTCATTTTTTGAATATTACGAATGAGTAGAGCGTCAGTTAACGCTCTACTAAACAGCACAATTACAGATTGTATTTGGATAGGTCTAAGCGGGTTTCTAACGCATGTTCAACCATTTGAATGACTTGTTGACGCTCTTCACCTTGTAAGAGTTGGCGTGGCGCACGAACTTGTTCAGAGCCACGTCCGCAGACTTGCTCGGCCAATTTTATGCACTGAACCAGCGTAGGAATGGTGTCTAAACGCAGTAGCGGTAAGAACCAACGGTAGATTTCTAACGCTTCAGCATAACGACCTTGGCTTGCCAGTTTATAAATCGCGACGGATTCTTCTGGGAATGCGTTGGTTAAACCAGAAATCCAGCCGGTCGCACCTAGCATCAATGATTCAAGAGCGATGTCATCAACACCACTGAACACGGTAAAGCGGTCATCAAATTTATTGTAAAGCTCAGTGATACGACGAGTATCAGTGGTCGACTCTTTGATAGCTACAATACTTTCAAACTCAGCCAGTTTCGCCATAATATCGAGGTTTACATCGACACCATAAGCAACCGGGTTGTTGTAAATCATGATTGGCATTTCTGGCGTTGCTTCTGCTAGCGTGCGGTAATATTCGAACGTTTCGCTCTCAGACGTGCGGTAAACCATGGCAGGCATCACCATACAACCATCGATACCAATTTTGTGCGCATCCTGCATGTAATCAACAGCTGCTGTGGTAATAGACTCTGCTGTACCAGCAATCAAAGGCACACGGCCATTTACGACTTCTTTTGCCGCTTGCAAGACCTGGCGTTTCTCCTCCGGGTACAACGCACAGTTCTCACCGACAGTACCCAAGCAGATAATGCCATTCACACCATCTTTAATTTGGTTATCTATAACAGTTTGCGTTGCGTCTAAGTCGATTGACTGATCTTGACGGAATTGCGTACTGACCGCCGGATAAACACCTTTCCAATCAATTTTCATGAACTACCTTCCTTATATGTATATTGTATGCAATTTAAATGAACGAGCGAAAATGCTCAGACATGGCTATCTATGCCATTTTCTAACAACACCGCCTTTACAGCGGCCAAATCAGCCAAAGCACTGCCAACTGATTTGTATAAAGTAATGACCTCATCGTTTTGACGTCCTGAGATTTGTTGGGCGCAAAGCTGCGGTAATTCCCCTTTGATATCGTCTGAAGTGAACACGCCCTCTTGAATTGGAATGAGAAGATCGCCCGCTTCGGCTAATACATTAATACGGCTATCAACATACACCTGTGCTCGTTGCACTGCTTTAGAGTCGCATTCACGCTTGTCCAAATCATGATTACCGACCAAATCAATATGGGTGCCCTGCAGCACGTCTGCGCCATTAAACAAAGGCTCTGCTGATGCGGTAATACAGCTGATGATGTCAACGTGTTTGATAACGTGGTCCACTTTTTCTACGACTGAAACACGGAACCGACGCTCATCAGGAAGCGATTGATACTCTGAAGATGACACAATGGCATCTACCGTCGCCTCGGCTTTGTCTGAGTTACGCCCCCAAATATAAACCTGCTTAAGTGGGCGAACCGCAGCGTATGCCCACGCAAAATAAGGCGCAAGATTGCCCGTTCCGCAGATCAACAGACGATCAGCACCGGGACGCGCCAAATAGTCCGCTGCCAACGCAGAAGCTGCGGCGGTGCGCCAAAACGTTAAAACTTTACCGTCCACGAGTGCGAGCGGCTCACCATCGTTTCGTCTAAAAACAAGCAGCTTAGATGCAAGCGTATCTTTTCCTTGCTCGGGGTTATGCGGGAAATACGTAAAGGCTTTCACCGCAATTAACTCCTGGTTCCAAGCAGGAAGTAGCGCAAACGCCTCGTATTCTCCCTCTTCTAAGGGCATGACTCGGCGTTGAGGTATTGTTGCTGGCCGCGAGTACATTTCACGCATCGTTTCAATAAGAGACTTCATTGTTAAACATTGCGCGACTTGCTGTGCTTCGATGACTTTCATCATTTCTCCGAAAACATAAATACAGTTGAGGAAAAGTACGGAACCTCGCTTATGGATGAAAACTCGGCCCCATACAAAAATTAACGCCTAGTTAAGCAGCCAGGTGTTGAACTCTTCATTGAGTTCATCCGCGTAGTCTGACCACCATTCATCGTTAATCAGGAAGGCGGTTTGGAAGTTTTGAGGTGCGGTAGGAAGGTTCGCTAAAATGTCTGGGTTCACCTCCGCCGAAGACGACTTACGCGTAGGCCCATAGGCAACGTACTTAGCTTGATCAGCTAATGGTTTTGTTCCTGAAGAAAAAGCAATAAAGTCCAATGCAAGCTTTGTGTTCTCACTCCCTTTAGGTATCGCCCATCCATTCATGTAACCCATTTGACGGTCCCATATAATCCGAAATGGTTGACCTTCATCTTTACGGGCATTGTGGATTCGGCCGTTAAACGCCGAGGCGATCACCACTTCTTTGTCTGCAAGCATTTGAGGTGGCTGGGCACCTGTTGTCCACCACAGTACTTCTGATTTGATCGTATCCAACTTAGCAAAAGCACGCTCACGCCCCGCTTCGGTTTCGAGCAGGCTGTAGACCTCTTCTGGCTTTACACCATCAGCCAATAGTGCCCACTCAAGATTGCCCTGAGGTTGTTTTTGCAATGCACGTCGACCTGGAAAAGTTTTTAGGTCAAAAAGATCGGTCAACTTGCTTGGCAAAGCCTTACCTTTAAACGCGTCTTCGTTCACCGCTAATACAGTGGACACAACGATGGTATTGATTGCGCATTCGTGAATCGCACCATCAATAAAATCCTCTTGTGCTGGTGTTCCATCAGCTCCCGGAGGCAAAATACTTGGGCTCACTGGTTCTAATAGCCCTTCTGCACAACCACGAACAATGTCCGGCTTGTCGAGAGAAACCAAATCCCAGCGCACATTGTTCGCTTCCACCTGTGCTTTAATTTCGGCTAATCCGCCGCTGAAATCCTCGGATACGATCTCAACACCTGTTTTTTTAATGAAAGGCTTATGATATGCCTCCACTTGGCTCTTGGTGAATGCACCACCCCAAGATACGACCGTCAATTTGTCTTCAGCATAAGCAGAGGTCCCCAACAGCATTCCTGAGATCAACAGCGCCAATGGTGCTTTGGTCATTCGTGACATGTTTTACTCCTTTTGGTTGTTTTTCTGGAGGCATCCGAGTACGGCTGTTGGATACCAGTTTTTGTTAAAATTAAGTTAACATTAGCATTTAATATATTTTATACAATATTTAATATTAAATTTTTCAGGCAAATCGTTGTAATGAAAAAGGTGAAAGATCAATCGATGTCGGCTTTCCTTCGATAAGCTCTAAAAGGAGATCTGCCGTAATCGCCGCTTGAGTTAATCCAAGGTGTTGGTGGCCAAATGCCAGTAATACATTTCCATCCCAAATGCTATCAATAACCGGTAACGAGTCGACTGTTGAAGGCCGATTACCCATCCACTTTTCTCCTTGCTTGAGTGAATGTAACCCCGATTCAAACATCTCATCACCTAACTGAAAAAGCATTTCTGAACGTTTCATATTGGGTGGTGATTCTACATCGGCATACTCCACAGTGCCTGCCAAGCGTAGCCCACCTGACATCGGAGTCATGATGAATTTTCTATCGGCAGAGCTAATAGGAAATGGCAGTACATCACGCTTGTCATCCACCATTAGGTGATAACCACGCTCGGCTTGAATAGGCACTTTGACTCCGGTTAGTTGCCGTATCAAAGGCTTAGAATGTACACCAGCGGCAACAATGATTCGGTCAAATGAATGTGTTTGAGACTCAACCAGCACATCGCCATTTTTCGCCAACGCAGATACACCTTTTTGTAAAACCTTACCGCCAAGAACTTCAAAAGCTTCACTTAGCTCAGCACAGAGCTGATAAGGGTCTAGCGTATGACCGGTTTCGGGAAAAAAGACTCCGATACGAACCTTATGGCTGAGATCAGGTATTCGCTCTCGAATCGCCTCTTGTGTCCAAACTTGATGCGTCACACCGTTTTTAGCCAGTGAGTTAAGCGTACTTTGATAATTCTGAAACAGTTTCTCGTTTTCAAAAGTGAGCAATGAACCATTCATTTTTATTAGATGCGCTTTTCCGATTGAATCAAGCACGCCACGCCAACTTGCCACTGACCGCTCGTTAAGACTCTTAATCGCGTTTTTTGCCCGCTCCGCGGCTGATGGCTTGGTTTGTAATAGAAAACGAATCATCCACCCGATTGTGTTTGGAATATCTTGCCAACGGATCGAAACCGGACTTTTGGAATCTAGCAGCATTTTAGGTAATTGTGGAAGCAGCGCTGGCGTTGCAAGAGGGAAGATTTGCTCAGTCGCGATATGACCTGCATTTCCCTTAGAGCATCCATTCCCCACGCCATTGGGATCAAAAATCGTGACTTGATAACCTTGCTGCTGCAACTTCAATCCAATTGATAAGCCAATAATCCCCGCACCTATCACGGCGATCCTTTCCTTTTTGGTTTCATCCTTGACCAACATAAATATGCTCCGAGTCACACTTGAAAACGTAGATTGTATACAATATATTTTACATTACGTTAACATCACTATTGTTTAATTCAACCATTTTTTCAGCAAGGAGCGAAAAATGAGACAAGGAACTTTTTTCTGTATTGATGCCCACACCTGCGGCAACCCAGTTAGGCTGGTCGCAGGCGGTGTGCCTCCACTCGAAGGCAATACCATGAGCGAAAAGCGCCAATACTTTCTTGAGCATTATGATTGGATTCGTCAGGCACTCATGTTTGAGCCTCGCGGACACTCAATGATGTCGGGGTCAGTTGTCTTGCCTCCTTGCAGCGATAACGCAGACGCTTCAATTCTGTTTATTGAAACTAGTGGCTGCTTACCAATGTGTGGCCACGGCACCATTGGAACCGTCACTACCGCTATCGAGAATCGCCTTATCACTCCCAAAAAAGAAGGCCGTTTGATACTTGATGTCCCAGCAGGACAAATCGAAGTGCACTACCAAACAAAAGGTGACAAGGTCACGTCGGTGAAGATATTTAACGTACCAGCTTACCTTGCCCACCAAGACGTAACCGTGGACATAGAGGGCTTAGGTGAGCTCACTGTCGATGTTGCTTATGGCGGAAACTATTACGTAATCGTCGATCCTCAAGAAAGCTACGCCGGACTTGAACACTACTCTCCAGATGAAATTTTGATGCTTTCACCAAAAGTCCGCGAAGCGGTATCTAGAGCGGTTGAGTGCGTACATCCAGAAGATCCTACAGTATGCGGTGTTTCTCACGTGCTATGGAGCGGAGAGCCCACACAAGAAAACGCCACCGCTCGAAATGCTGTGTTTTACGGTGACAAAGCGTTGGATCGCTCGCCATGTGGTACGGGCACAAGTGCACGCATGGCGCAATGGCATGCAAGAGGCAAACTCAATCAAGGGGAAGACTTTGTTCACGAAAGTATCATCGGCAGCCTATTTCAAGGACGTATAGAAGGCATTACCGAAGTGAATGGCAAAGCCGCTATTTTGCCAAGTATTGAAGGATGGGCACAAGTATACGGTCACAACACGATATGGGTAGACGATGAAGACCCATATGCGTACGGATTTGAAGTGAAGTAATAAGGATAGTAAGGAAGAATGATGAACCCACAAGAACCAACCACTTTTTACGCAGTCAACGCCTTTACTGGTGAGCCTCTACCCACAGAGTTTCCGGTGCATGGGGAGCAAGAAGTTAATCAAGCAGCCTCAGCCGCCCAAAGCGTTGCGCGTGAGTTTCGCCAACTAAGCAATGCAAAGCGAGCGAGCTTACTTTGCTCTATCGCCTCTGAATTGGAAAAGAAGAGTGAAGAAATCGTTGCTCGTGCTCATTTAGAAACTGCCCTTCCCGAAGCACGTTTAAGCGGTGAAATAGGACGTACCGCCAACCAATTACGACTATTTGCCGAGGTTGTGAGCTCGGGTAATCACTATCAAGCAATCTTCGATACGCCAAACCCAAACCGTCAACCACTGCCAAAACCAGATATTCGCCGTCAACAAATCGCAATTGGCCCTGTCGCCGTGTTTGGTGCGTCTAATTTTCCGCTCGCATTTTCTACTGCAGGTGGTGATACGGCTTCGGCACTGGCTGCTGGCTGCCCTGTGATTGTAAAAGGCCATACCGCCCACCCTGGCACCAGTCAACTTGTTGCTGAGTGTATTGAGGCTGCACTTGAGAAAGAGTGCTTACCGCAAGCCATCTTCACGCTATTGCAAGGTAACAAACGTGCACTTGGCCAAGCACTCGTTACCCATCCAAAAATTAAAGGGGTTGGGTTTACAGGTTCAGTCGGTGGTGGCCGTGCGCTGTTCAATCTAGCCCAGCAAAGACCAGAGCCAATCCTCTTCTATGGCGAACTAGGGGCGATTAATCCAACATTTATTCTCCCTTCAGCCATACGGGCAAACGCATCATTGGCTGAAGAATTTGTGGCTTCTATGACTTTGGGCTGTGGACAATTTTGTACAAAACCAGGCGTTGTATTTGTCTTGAATAGCCCAGAAACGCAAGCCTTTATCGAAATCGCTCAAGGGTTAATTCGACAACAATCAACGGCCACTTTGCTAACGCAAGGAATCCGAGAAACGTATGAATCCGAAGTGGATAAGCGAGCTTCCGAAACAGGCATTAACGTCACTCGTTCTGAACAAGCAGAAGCGACCAATGTCTCACCAGCACTGTTCGTGACGGACAGTAAAAACTGGCGTGAAAACCCGCAATGGGAGGAAGAAATATTTGGTCCTCAATCGTTAATCGTAATCTGTGAAGATTTCGATGACATGTTGAAACTGAGTGATTCACTGACTGGATCGCTCACCGCAACCCTTCACGCTACCGCTGAAGACGAAGAACAAGCCAAGCAACTGCTTCCAAGTTTGGAAGAAATCGCCGGACGCCTTGTATTCAACGGTTGGCCAACTGGCGTCGAGGTTGGTTACGCTATGGTTCATGGTGGACCATATCCGGCTTCAACCAATTCTGCCTCAACATCTGTCGGTGCGGAGGCTATTCATCGTTGGTTGCGTCCGGTCTCTTATCAAGCTTTGCCAGAATCTTTATTGCCGGATTCATTAAAAGCGTCGAACCCACTGGGTATCCAACGCGCCATAGATGGCAGTGTGTCCCAATAAGCCCACCAAATGGCTCAAAAAGGCATCAACTGATGCCTTTTATTTCACTCTACTTCTCAAAACCTTCTTTCCTAGTTGGTTTGTGCCAGAAAAACAATAAACTACTAAAGTAAAATGGATTGGATACAATATTAATTTCACGGGAGACTTCAATGTCACAGAAACCTGTTTTTAAAACGCGCACTCAGCTCGTTGAGGAAGCAATTCGAACTCAGATCTTGAAGGGCGAGTTAAAAACTGGTCAACCTTTACGTCAAGATGCGTTAGCAAAAGAGTTTAATGTTAGCCGAATTCCTGTGCGTGAAGCGTTAGTTCAATTGGAAGCACAAGGACTCGTTAGCTTTGAACCTCACAAAGGTGCGACGGTCACTGAGCTATCTCCAGAGAAAATCAATGAGCTATTTGAACTGCGCGCTGTCGTGGAATGCCACATTTTAGAGCGCGCGATTCAAAATATGACAGACGCTGACCTTGAACGCGCGCGCGAAGTTCGTGAACGTTTCGAGTCAGTAGTGAACAGTGGCGACGAAGTAGAAGAATGGAGCAACTACAACTACGAGTTCCACAAAGCCCTATATGCGCCAGCCAACATGCCTGAAACTATGGACGTCATTTACAACCTGAACACAAAGTGTGACCGATACATACGCATGCAGCTATTGTTTACTACAGGCATTAAAAAGGCAGAAGAAGAGCACTTAAACTTGTTTGAAATGTGCCAAAATCGCGATATCGAAGGCGCCAAGTATCTACTGAAAAAGCACATTCTAGAAGCGGGCACAGCGATTCGAAACCTGCTGCTTGAAAGGCAAAATATCAGCCAGTAAATGGAATAACGAATAAGGTGATATTCAAGGATGAATGTTGGACCAAAGTTTTTACTTGCAGCGCTACGACAAAAGATTAAAGAAGAAGGGCTTTGCTACAATTCCTTGTCAGAGAAAAGTGGCATCCCTTTATCTAGTATTAAACGCCACCTACATAATCCAGCTTTAGGTTTGGATAAAGTACTTATTTATCTGAACTACCTGAATACCGATCTCATCGAACTCGCAACCTTAGCCAACGAGCTTCAGCACCAAAACGAGCAAATGCTAACAGATGAAGAGAGCGCCCTTTTCGTTGAGCATCCTTATTTACTTGATTTTATTTATATGCTGACTTCTCGTGATATTAAACCGCAAGAGATAGCCCAAACTTACGGACTTTCTGATACAAGCTTACGATTCTATTTGCGTATCGCGGAAATTCTAGGATATGTCGAAAACTTCGGAGACGGCTTGTTTTACCGTTCTGGTCGTCGATTTATTATGGAAGAAGGTACGGCATTAGACACCTTATTCAAAGAGCGATTTCAACAAGATTCGCTTTCTCATGATATCAACCCAGGCGTATGTATAGGTCGCATTAGGCTCACCGAAGAGCAGAAAGTGCAAATAGAGGACGAGCTTTGTAATAAATTAGCGAAACTTAACGCAGTTAACACTTCCAACAATGAAGGTGAACTAACAAATATATTAATGCGCTGCACTCCCGGTGCTCAGATATTTTTCGCTGATGATTTACCTAACATTGACGGAAGCCTATTAAAGCACGTCGCTCAACTCACTAAATTAAGTTAAAGCATCAGACAAATAAATCAAACAAACCCCAGATAACATCATATACCCCTACCAAACTATTGATTCAAAGCGTTTCCTGAATCTAATTCTGATTTTTTATTTAGCAAGCGTCGCTTAGTCAACTAAGAACTTGTCTTAATTTCACACTTATTAATTGTCTTGTTAGCTCTTTTGAAATAGACAGAAAACTTAAGTAATGACTAATTTAGCTTAAGTATAAAAGACAACTTTTTTACGTTATTTACCTCACACTATTTAACTATAAATTTGCAGACGAACAAATTAAATTAATACATTCACCTAGCTAATAAAAACAAAAGCAAAACACATAATTATAATTCTATTATTTATAAGGACATAGAAAAGTGAAATTTAAGTATTCTTTAGCAACGGCAGTCACTCTCGCATTATTACAAGGCTGTGGCGGTGGCGGCGGTGATGGTTCATCACCTACTCCGTCCACTAGCAGTGCAAACGGTCCAACATGGAAAGTTCATGATTTTAGCCAACCGTCGAAAACGTTTATCAACCAATGTGAAACGCCCCGCGTCGGACTGGACCCATATGACAACTATGCCGCCTATCCAGATAAATTGGGCTCTGCATTACACGAAAAACTCTTTTTAAGAGCTTTTACTAACGAAACGTATCTATGGTATGACGAGGTTCCTGATAATAATCCAGCAAACTACAAAACTGTTACTGATTACTTCAATACGCTGGTCACCTCTGCTACTACCGCGACGGGTAAACCAAAAGATCGCTTCCATTTTACCGTCCCTTATGAAGATGATATGAAATCATCGCAATCCGGTTTAGTTGCTGGATTTGGTTTTAACTGGGCATTCCTACGTGGCGTACAACCTCGAGACGTTCGTATTTCCTACACTGAAGAAGCCTCGCCAGCTGATAGAAGCGGCATTGCTCGTGGTGATAAGCTTCTGAAAATCAATAATATTGATGTGGTTAACACCGGTAGTCAGTCCGACATTGATTTTATTAATAAAACGCTTTTTAACCCTGACATCAATCAAGATTACACCTTCACATTTGAGAGTGTCGACGGTCTAGAGAAAACCGTGACGCTTACCGCCTCTGATGTCATGACCTCTCCAGTTAAAAATGCCAAAGTGATTACACACAATGGTATGCGAATCGGCTATCTGCAATACAACTCCTTCGAACCAAGCGCTCAAGCCCCGCTTATTGAGGCGTTTAGTACGCTCTCAGCAGAGAATGTTGACGAGATCGTCGTTGATTTACGTTACAACGGCGGTGGTTTAGTCCTTCAGTCCTCGCAAGTAGGCTACATGCTAAGCGGTGCTGGTCAGAACCGAGTCTTCAGTGAATTGATTCACAATGACAAAGTGATGCGTACCATTAAGGATGGGGATAACATCTATCGCTTTACGAATCTAGCAATAGACTGGGCAGCACAGAAATATTCGGACCAAGTGCTTCCGACACTGAACAAAAAGCGCGTATATGTACTGACTTCAGGAGGCACGGCTTCCTCAAGTGAACTGTTAATCAACGCTTTGCGCGGCATTGATGTGGAGGTTATCCAAATAGGCTCAACAACCACAGGTAAACCGTATGGGTTCTCACCAGAACAAAACTGCGGCACTATGTACTACACTATTCAGTTCAAGTCGGCGAACGAGAAAAAATTTGGCGACTTCGCTGATGGTTTTATTCCTACTCCAAAGAGCCAAATCAATACCGAGCTAGGCTTAAACAATAGAGTGGAAGGTTGCTGGGTCAATGACGACCTAACAAAACCATTAGGCGATCCGTCTGAAGGTATGCTTTCTGCGGCGCTAAACTACATGGAAACTGGAACCTGTCCGCCAGTCTCCTCTTCAAGTTTCAACGCCATGCCGCGTAACATTTCATCTCCGGAGTTAAGCGATCTTCGCTCTCCGCTACGAACAGAGGCAATTCATGTTGAGATCAACTAGCTTTTTACGAATGCTGATTCGGGTTGCGCTTTTCTTAGGCACTTCGATTTCTTTGATTGGATGCCAAGCTATGTCACAAGAACCCGTTGAAGCATTGAGTAAAAAGAACTCTCCGGAAACAGTCATAGAGATTCAAAACGCGATCGCAGAAATCCAAGGGACACCAGCACCTAGAATCGCAAATAACGTATTTGAATCCTCACCGCATGTGTTGATTGAAAAAGGACGAGTAAAAGGGAAAAACAATCAACTGTTGGATGGCAGCTATACGGATCTTCCAGACCAATATACGTTGCAGATCAGAGGTGAAACCTGTGGCTTGTACTATGCCAAAACAGATACTTTTGTCTCTCTCAGTTCACTAGATTGTGAGCCCATCATTAAGTTTTAGATCTCCCAAAATAGAAGCCCGCTGATATCAGCGGGCTTTCTACTTTATTGCTCAGCGTGAAACGGTCAATGTTACTTTAATTCAATCCATGCTTTACGCTGTTGTTTATCCATGTATGACCAAGCTACAAAGCGGCTCACTTTCTGTCCTTGACTCATTTCAACCACACGAATGGCTTTCACACCCAATTTTTCAAGCTGCTTGCGCATCGGGCGAACGTTGTCTTTTTTGGATATAAGTGTTGTAAACCACAAGACCTGCGCAGCAAAAGCTTGGCTTTCATTCGCCATTTTTCGGATAAACGCCGCTTCTCCGCCTTCACACCACAATTCAGCGTTTTGACCGCCAAAATTCAACGCAAGCTTACTTGTCTTTACTTGTGCGGTTTGAGGTTTTAGCCCTTTCTTACGCTGGTTTGCTTTTAGATTATCGATTTTACGCCGGCTGCCCATAGCGGCATCTTCCGCCGAACGGTGGAATGGCGGATTACATGTCGTCACATCATAACGATCATTCGGTTGAATGATACCTCGATAAATATTGGCATCATTGTGTTGCTGTATTAGTGCAATTTTTCCCGTCAAAACACGATTGTGCTCTACGATCGTTTGAGCCGATTGGATGGATTTTGGATCGACATCGCTGCCCGTATAGTGCCAACCGTATTTTGTTACACCAACAATCGGATAAATACAGTTTGCTCCCACGCCAATGTCCAACGCTTTCACTTTTTGGTGCGCGTACTGACCTTTTACTTCACCATCAAGTAGTTCTGCCACTCGGTGAATGTAATCAGCGCGGCCCGGAATCGGTGGGCAAAGGTAGGTGTCGGGAATGTCCCAGAACTCGATACCATAATACGCAGCAAGCAATGCTTTATTGAGCATTTTAACAGCATTAGGATCAGAGAAGTTTATGGAGTCTTCCCCTTTCGGATTTTTAATAACGAATGGCTTTAACTGTGGTTCACTTTCCACGAGTTTTTTAAAATCGTAACGACCTCGATGAACATTACGCTCATGCAAACCATTCTTCGCTATTTTTATGAACTCGACTTCGCTCTTTCCTGCAGGCTGCGAGGATTTGCGCGCAACTTTGTCTTTAACACGCTTCGGCTTGGCTTTATTCGCGTCTTTATTCTGACCCGCCATTGAAGTCTTTGGCTTTGCTTGCTTCGCGTTGTGATTATTGTTCTTCATTCAAATTCGCTTTTAAATCGAGGTAAATCATAAACAAACGAGCATCAAATTCGAGTTGGTGATACTCAGGCTCCATATAGCAACATAGCTGATAGAACGCCTTGTCGTGGTTTTTCTCACGAGTATGCGCCAACTCATGTACCACCAGCATTCTTAATAGTGGCTCGGGCGCATCCTTAAATACATTGGCAATGCGAATCTCGTTTTTCGACTTCAGCTTACCGCCATGGTTTCTACTGATTACACTGTGCAAACCAAGCGCGTTGTTTACCGCGTGAATTTTCTTATCGTAGACAACTTTACTGATTGGCGCGGCTTTCTTCATGTAGCGGTTTTTGATTGCCATGGCGTACTCATAGAGCGCCCTTTCGCTTTTGATTTGGTGCCTATCGGGATAACGCTTTTCGAACCAAGGAACAAACTTGCCACTCGCTATCAATGAGCTCACCTGCTCTACGATGTTTTGTGGGTAGCCCTGAATGTATCGAAGTGACGGATGCATAGAGTTAACGTCTGTTATGACAAAATAAAGGCGCTCAATATACCTGAGATAAAAGACAGTTTCACCTTAGCTTTCGCCTTTCATTTATGGTGAAAGGCCGTTAAACTTCGCCTCCCAATGATAATGGAGAGAAATTCAATGAAACGTGTCGTTCTTTATGTCAAAGACAAATGCCCTCACTGCAAAGATGCTCAACGTTATCTGGATTCGAAAAATATTAACTATCGTTTGTGCAATGCTAAGATGCAACGCGGTCGCAAAGAACTTGATGCGCTTGGTGCTCGTTCAGTGCCAGTTTTAAAAATTGGTGATCGGGTAATGATTGGCTGGAACCCAAAGAACTTCGAGAAGATGTACAAAGGCGACTAGTGCTCGGACGATGAATCTGCGCTGCGTTTAAACGTAGCGCTTGATAAAGTCGATAAACGTTCGATCTGCTATTGATAAGTACCCCTGCTTGCGCCAAGCAAGTGCCAGATCCAGCGTCACTGGTGGTTCAAACGGTAAGCCAACAACGCCCGACTCATGTTGAGTCACCAATTCCAGTAACGCGGTAATCGCAAACTCTTGTTTTACAATACTCAAAATCAAAGGCAGTAAGTTGGTCTCGAATGATGACTTCATGGTAAACCCATGCTCCTCACTCACCTGATCCAAAAATTCGCGGTGAAAATAGCCATGCTGAAACATAACCAAATCGTGTTCAAAGAACTCATCAAAAGTAAGAGCGTGTCGCTGGGCTAACTCATGCTCAGGTGAAACAACTGCGACCATTTGGCTAGTAAACAAATGGTCAGTTTCTAGGTCATCAGGCACGTTATCACAACTGATCACACCGATATCGAGTTGACCATTGAGCAGCATACGACGAATCGATTGAGTCCCAGCTTCGACCAAGGTCAATTTTAACTCCGGGAATTGGCTTTTAAACGCCATCACAATTCGTGGAAAGAAATAACTGCCCATCATTGATGGCGTTCCGAGTCGTACTTCTCCTTTCGCTAAGCCTTTCAACTCATCAATCGCGAGCTGCGCGTCGTGCAACTGTTGAATCACCCGCTTGGCATGTATAAGTAGCGTTTCGCCCTCTTTCGTTAAGCTGATTTTTTTATCATCACGGCGAAATAGGGTAACGCCCAAAGACTGCTCAAACTTTTTGATAGAAATGCTTAATGCGGGCTGGGCAATATGCAGGGCTTTCGCTGCATGGGTAATGTTTCCATGTTCAGCGACCGCCAGAAAATGTTTAAGTTGTTTCGATTCCATTAGATCAAAAATATATGGTGTCCATATTTTTAATATATTTTTTTAATTTACAACGAACTGATAGATTGATCACAGTCTCTCCATTTGCTCACATTAGGCAGGATTCATGGTCAGTTTTGGCACACCGGAATACAAACGCATTACGCTCTCGCTAGCGCTTGGTTCCTTCTTGGTTTTTTCAAATTTATACCTACTACAGCCAATGCTGCCCACTTTTGCCCAAATTTTTACGATCTCAGAAACGCAAGTGAACTGGTTATTTGCGGCCTCAACACTCGCTCTCTCTTTTAGCCTCGTTCCAATGGCTGTGTTATCAGAATCAGTGGGACGAAAACCAGTCATGATGGCCGGTCTGTTTTCGATTCCTACCCTTTCCGCTTTGATGCTGTTTGGTGACTCATTCCTGTTTTTGGTGGTATGTCGAGCACTGATCGGTGTCGCGCTCGCAGCTTTTGCTGCGGTCGCCGTGGCTTACATGACAGAAGAGCTCGACAAGCACGCTTTCTCGATGGCAATTGGAACGTACATTGCGGCTAACTCATTAGGCGGTATTGCAGGACGTATTAGCGGCGGCTTATTGGCGGACAATTTCAGTGTTGATGTCGCCATTGAAGTTATGATGGTGTTCACTCTTCTTGGTGTCATTGGCGTTCACTATTTATTGCCAACACAGCGCAACTTCACCCCGTCATCAAGCAGCTTGCGCCATCAAAATCGTGCGCTTATTGGTCATTTTAAAAACCAACGCGTGTGGTTCTCGATGCTGATAGGAGGACTCAACTTTGCTTTGTTCGTCAACCTTTACTCCGTCATGGGTTTCCGTCTGGTGAGTGAACCTCACAATGTGCCCGTCGGGTTGGCCTCACTGATCTTTATTTGTTACTTGGGAGGGACTTTCTCCTCTCGTTGCGCAGGCCACTGGAGTAAACGTTATTCCTCAATCCTAGGTATGTTCTTAGGCGCGATAGTAAGCATGACGGGAATGTGGATTGCGGCGGTTGAAAGCCTGACTGCAATGCTAGTTGGGTTGTTGCTGATAAGTTTTGGTGCCTTCTTTACTCATACCCTCGCCTACGGGTGGGTCGGTCAGAATGCCACTCGCGCCAAAGCCACCGCAACAGCGCTCTACTTAGTACACTACTACGTAGGCGGTAGCTTGGGAGGATTCTTACTTCTTTATTGTTGGCAGCATGGAGGTTGGTCGAGTGTTCTTATGGGGGGAAGCGCAGTCTACCTAGCGATGTTTGCTGCGATTGCGTATTTGAAACACATTGCCGAAAGAAAGCATACTGACCAAACACCTGACGCTGCGAGTTTAAAGAGTAGCTAAGGTACGCTCATTTGCGTAATACCTCTCTGGTTACTTGGATAACCAACTCTGCTATGCTTGGGCTACTTTAATAAAAACCAGAAAGTCGTATGTCAACGCGTTCAACACAAAACACAGATATCGAAGCGATCACTCAACAGGTCGCTCAATGGCTCAACGATGTGGTAATCGGACTCAACCTTTGTCCGTTTGCTGCCAAGCCGCAACGTAATAAACAAATCAAAATCTTTGTTAGTGAAGCGACTCAAGAAGAAACGCTTCTTGAAGATATTTTATTGCAACTGATTGAGCTGAGTAACACAGAGCCCGAACAACTTGAGACCACGTTGGTTGTGGTTCCCAACATGCTACAAGATTTCTGGGACTACAATTTTTGTATCGATTGGGTTGAAGGGTTAATTAAGCAGCAGAACTGGGAAGGCATTTTCCAAGTAGCGACTTTCCATCCTGATTACTGTTTTGGCGGCGCTAGGCCTGAAGACGACGAAAACCTGACCAATCGTTCTCCTTACCCGATCTTCCATTTGATTCGCGAAGAGAGTATGGAAAAGGTACTAAAACACTATCCTGATCCTGAATCCATTCCCGATACGAACATCGCTCGTGTTTCCGCCCTTTCAGAGGAAGAACGTAAAAAGCTGTTCCCTTACCTATTTCGTTAAGCCCCACCATTCCCCAAAGGCAGATTTATCACCAGTTAGATGCAATGCCCTTGGGGTTCAAAGTGCGGTTTGGTATCATTGCCGCTTCAATCGATTCAATGGAAATTAGAATGCAACTGTCAAAGCTAACCCAAGAGATTTTTGATCACTTATACCGTGATATCACCGAGTTCCGTAGTACGTTCGACTTACCAGTCGCAGACGCTGCAAGCCTTGATACGCAAGCAGACACACTACACACCTCTTTGGCGATCGAAGAGCTAACAGAGCTAGCAGAAGCAGATTGTAAAACTGAGCAAGCAGATGCCATCGTAGACAGCGTGTATGTATTAATGGGCCGTCTCGTTCATCTTGGCCACAGCAAAGTAGAAGACAATCTGGCGATCAGCTACTTAATTGATCTTCTATTAAACGTTGCGGTAAACCGTGGTATCGAGTTTATTCCTTGCTGGGATGAAGTACATTCAAGCAACATGAGCAAAGTATGCCGTAACGAGCAAGAGTACTCAGAAACAGAAGCATTCTACGCAGAACAAGGCATCAAGTTGATGGCGGTGCAGAAAGGTGAATACATCATCGCGAAATGCGCCGAAGATTTCGTATCGGAAGGTAAAACCATTCGTAAAGGCAAAGTACTCAAATCTGTTTACTACCGCCCAGCAGATCTAAAACCGCTAACTCAGTAAGCGTTGAGTTTGGCTTTCTCGATTAAAAAAACGACCTCAAGTAGGTCGTTTTTTTATTGTCCCTAAATACTAATCAAAGATTAAATAAGGTTGCTCATCTACGATGACCTTTTTGACTTGAGTATTGAACACTTCCCCGAGCGCTTCTTCCGTTAGCACAGTATCGGCACTTCCTGATGAGTGCAGCACACCGTTGTTAAGCAGCAATACTTTATCTGCGTGCTTTAATGTGCGATTGAGATCGTGATTAGCAACCAATACTCCAATTCCCTGCGCCGCCATAGCGTTAATCAATTGATAGAGCAGACCCTCTTGCGCAATATCTAACGGTGCTGCTGGCTCATCCAAAATTAAAAACTGCGAAAAAGGATTAATAGTACGCCACACCTGCAAACATACACCTGCTAATCGGACACGCTGCCACTCACCACCGGATAATGTTTGAATACTGCGATGAAGCTTATCTTGCAGTTGTACCAGCTCCACCACCATATTGACGGCATCACGCACTTTGATATCCGCAATCTCAGCACCACTTGGCAGAGATAAAGCGAGATACTGAAACACATCAACATTAAACGCTGGGCGCGATTGCTGACACAAATAACCTCGAACATGAGCTTGCTCTGACAACGGTAAAGTAAGCAAGTTTTTGTTGCCAACGTACACTTCACCACTCATACCGTCTCGGTGACTTAACGTACCAGAAATCGCAGCCAATAAAGTGCTCTTACCGGAACCATTAGGCCCAACTACATGTACGATTTCGCCAGCTTTGCATTCAAAAGAAAGAGGCAATAATCGACTACCGACCGACATATGTTTAACGTGCATCATGACTCTTCACCAGCATCCAGATGAAAATAGGTGCGCCAATCGATGTTGTCATGACACCTAAAGGTAACTCTGCGGAGTCCAATAACAATCTTGCGCCGATGTCAGCAAATACAAGCAACGCAGCACCAGATATTGCAGAAAGTGGCAATAAATAACGGTTTTCCGTACCAAAAGCCAAACGCAACAAGTGCGGGACCACCAAACCAACAAAACTGATGATGCCACCCAAAGCGACTGAACTACCCACCAAAACAGAAATGGCGAGGATCAATTTCCAACGCATTTGATGCACATCGACACCCAATTGGGTCGCATGAATCTCACCCAGCATCAATTTATCAAGCGACTTGCCTTTACAACATAACCAGATAAGCACCGGTAACATCACTAAAGTAACGGTATGTTGATACCAACTTGCACCGCCAATACTGCCCATTAACCAATACATCAGTTGGCGTAAACTGAGATCATCACTAAAGTAAAATGCCCACGTCACAATCGCGCTCGATAAAATACCCAATGCGACCCCAACCAAAAGCAATCGAGCCGTCGTCAGGTGCATTGCCCTTGCTATCGCCACCAAAACAAACGTGAATACCATCGAGCCTGCAATCGCTGCCAACATAAAAACAATCGGGGTAGGAAGAACAGGTGACGCGAACATGATTAAGACCATTGCTAAGCTTGCACCACCAGATATACCAAGCACGCCAGGTTCAGCCAACACGTTCCCAAGCAACACTTGTAACGTCGCGCCAGATACCGCTAACGCAGCACCAATAATTGCCGCAGACACTAACCTCGGTAAACGCAAGTCCACCAATAACTTCTGTTCAAATGCAGATAAGGATTGAAAAGGAGAAAGGAAAATTTCTCCGACCATCAAGTGAATGGCAGAGAGTACAACGAGCACGATCGACATAACCATCAGGTTACGTTGCCAGCGTCGTTCCTTGTTCAGGATAAGTTGTTGAAAATCCATAGCGACCGATAAAAACAAACGAGGCTTAACCTTACAGTTAAGCCTCGGTAAATTGCAATTAACTTCTCAAAGCAATGTTGGATTAATCGTAAACCAACTCACCCTCTTCAAAACGGGTTTTCACTTCACAAACCATCAGAGCTGCACGTTGACCTATTGCGACGTGGCGGTTCGGGAAGACAATCGCTTCGTTTTCATTCTTCGCCATTAATGGTTTGTCGCCATCATGACCAAACACTTCGCCGTGAACAAATGAGGTGAAGTTTTCAACATTGTCGTCGAACATAAAGTCAAAGTCTTCGTTCAAACGAACGATTGTGCGACTTACGCGATACTTAATGCATGGTTTTGGTAGGTGTTCTGGCTTCGTTTCCGCAATCAAATTACGTAAAGACAAATCAAACGCGGTCAGTTTATCGAGGTCATTTTCACCGATACGAGCCACACGGCCAAGCTCCATTGTGAGAGCCTGCGCACCAAAGTTCTCGGCACTGTACCAGCTAAACGTGCTCGATGGTGAGTTTGACAGGAGCACTGCTTCAATGTGTGCACTGTCCAAGAAATCGATCAATGCTTTGCTGCGCACAGGATGACGAGTCTTGGGACTTACTGCAAACGTATAGTGCTTCGAGCCTCTAATCGCGCAGTGTAAATCAAGGTGCCAGCGTGTTGTCGGGTCGGTATCCTGATAAAAATCTCGAACAAGCAGCTTAAGCGTATCGGCGATAACAAGCTCTTTTGTCTGTTTGTGTTCTTTTTCGTCAAACAAACGGTTGAGGTTTTCTTCAAGGAATCGCGTGTGCGCCAGAGTGGACTCTGGGTGAGCGATAATGAACAGACAACGGGTATCGACCGTCTGGAACCCAGATTCTATGTCTTGAATAATGGAATCCACCAGCTCCATCGGTGCGGTTTCATCTCCGTGAACCCCACAAGAGATGATGATGTTCTTCGTATCCTGAGTATAATTCGCAGGGATTACTTCTAATACACCACGCTGATAGAGTTTAAGTTTTACACCGTTAGAAAGCACCTGCTCCGCTGGTGCGACATCAATATGAACATCTAACGTGTCAGTTAAAAACGATTGGCGAAAGAGAGACTTCGTCATGCGTTACTCCTTAATAGCACGGCGGATATGTTAATAAATTGTACAAAGGATTTTTGTTGCTGCGATCTCACTTATGAGTAGAAATCACTATTTCCCTCGAAAATCCGATGCCTTTTCGCGCCAGGCACTCAAATCAAGCATTGAGGCGTTTAATTTTCAAACAATTACAAAGTGTTAGGGCTGTGAACTTTACCACAGCCCTGATTAAGATCATTATGATTTGATCAAATTTTTGTAGCTATAAAGCAGATTATGCATCAACACTGCGAAAAACTTAGCCGCGCTGTGCGAGCAAACGCTCAAACTCATCGACTTTTTCACGCACTAGCTCAACACTCTGCTGCCAAAACGTTGGCTGGGTTAAATCCATCGACAGATGCTTTTCGACGACATCTTCCGCCATCATGCAGCCTGTATCGCGCAGCAAATTGATGTAATCGGTGTAAAACGCTTCGCCTTTGGTTTCTCGCTGTGCATAGATACCCTTGCTAAACAAGAAACCAAATAGGTATGGGTAGTTATAAAAGCTCACGCTATCAATAGAAAAGTGCAGCTTGCTTGCCCAGAAGTACGGATCCGGTTCGCTCATTACGTCGCCATACCATTCTTTCCAAGTTTCTGACATCAACTCACAGAATTCATCTGCGGTTAACTCTCCATCCTGGCGGCGTTCATAGAACGATTTTTCAAACTCGTAGCGAACCGGAATGTTGATCATTAAAGCTAGCGCAGATGACAACTCTTCCCACAACATCTCGAGCTTTTCATCAACGCTCTCCGCTTTCGAAATCAAATGATCACGAACGATGTTTTCTGCAAAGATAGAGGCGGTTTCTGCTAACGTCATTGGGTAGTAAGTTTGGCAAAGTGGCAAATCACGAATAACCCAGTTATGGAACGCATGGCCAAGTTCATGTGCCAGAGTCATAAGGTCTGAACGGCTGCCACTCCAAGTCATAAACACAAGTGGTGTTCGCGTTGCTGGCAGTTTGGTGCAGTATGCACCAAGACGCTTGTTAGCATTTGGCGCGGCATCAATCCAACCATTTTGTACCATCAAACGGACAAATTCCGACATCTCAGAGTTTACTGTTTCAAATGCTTCACAAATAACATCAATCGCTTCATCAAAGTCGTAGACCTTCGCTTCACCGCTCAAGGCGGGCATAGCTGCCAGATGATTCCAAGGTTTCATCTCATCCAGACCATGTACTTGCGCCATCAATAAACCCGCTTTCTGACCAATAGCTCGACTGTCTTTGGCTACGGTCATCATCGCATTTAAAGTTTCAGCTTGGATTCGGCTACCATGCAAACTCGGCTCTAGGAAGTGAACTTCACGCTTCGTAGAACGCTTTTTGTTTTCAGTTAAGCGCCATCCTGCTAACGCATTCAAAATCGCAGCGAATGATTCTTGGTGCGTTTGCATTGCATCTTGTACGCCTCGCCACGCGGCTTCTTGACGCTCGAATTCAGAACCATAAAGAATGCTTGCCGCTTGAGAAAACCCAAGCTCTTCACTATTACCATCTGTGTACTCAAGCTTCACTTTCAATGAGCCAGTCAGGTTATCGTATAGGTTACCCCAAGCCGATTTGCCATCCACACTCATCGCAGCCAGTAACTGTTCTTCTGCGTTGCTAAGACGAGTATCCGCCAACTTTCTAGAATTCAAGATAGAAAAAGCTTGCCCACTGATATCAGGATTCTCATGGTCTAACACGCGCAAGATAAACTCTTCGTCGGCATGCGTTAGTGTCAAATCAAAGGGACTGAACGCTTGGGAAAGCTCCGAAAAGATGCGGGTCATTTTACCAAGTAACGATTTCGCTTCGGCGTTTGTTGCATCAACAGAAGCATAACAACTCGCAAAATTTGCAACTGTACCCGCTAAACGACTCGCGGCTTCATTGGTCAAAATCGCATTTTGCATGATCTCTACGTTGCCACAATCTGCTGATTGTTTATTCAAAAGATCAATACATTGTTCCACAAGAGCAATATCGTCTTGAATTCGTGGGTCAGAAAGGTCGTTATAAACGATGGACAAATCCCAACTCGGCGTTGTCATTTCTATATTTCCTTTTTATGTAACTGAGTCAATTTTCGCTTCCTGCACCTAGCAGATGGGCTTCCACTGACATCTTCCGTGACTATGCCCGTAAGCAATATCGTTCTGGGCATTTTAATATTTATAAATTAACGAGTTAAAAGAGGTACGCCAATCGAACGCACCGAGGCGTAAATTTGCTCATCTATGGTAACTGTTACATGCGTGACAGAAGCGTTTCCTATCGACAACGTCGAATACCACTTTGGGTTACGCCAATCTAACTCCAATACATGAGCAAGAATCATACGAATGACGCCACCATGCGTGACGATAAGTAGATTGTCATTGATATCGTTGATGATTTGAGACCAAACGCGACATATGCGCTCAGAAAATGTGCTTAAGCTCTCAGCATTCGGCAACGTATGTTGTGCTGGCGATTGCCAAAAAGCATCTAGCTTTTTCCACTGCTCAGTGAGCATATCAAAAGGCATACCATCAAAATCACCAAATGCCATCTCTTGTAAAGACTCATCCGTCATTACTGGTAATAATTGCTGTTCAGCAATGATGTTTGCCAGTTCTTGACAGCGTGAAAGCGGAGAAGAAATTATTCCACCCACACCTCGTCCACTCTCGGCCCAAGCCCGAGCAATACTCTCTTGATCAGCAGGCGTAACTTTTACATCTGTTTGGCCATGGAGTCCTGGTGGAGCGTCTACTTTTCCATGACGCACAAGATAGATATTGAGTGTTTTCATTTTGTTCCATCCTACTCTTTAAGAACCAACGGCAAACCAGCAGAAACAAAGGTAACGCGATGGCAAACACTGGCTAGTTTTTGATTCATCCGTCCTGCATTATCCACAAAATAACGACTAACCGCCCCCAAAGGTACAATTCCCATTCCAACCTCGTTAGAGACGAATATTAACGTCGCATCTGAGCCACATACCACCTGTATAAGCTTTTCAATTTCTGCTTCTAGCTTCTCATTGGAACATTCATCACCTAACTCAAATATCCAATTGTTGAGCCACAAGGTTAAACAGTCGATCAATACAACATCGGTGATAGCGAAATTTGTCAGTAACTCAGATAAATGAAGGGGGCATTCATGCTCTTGCCACTCGCCCCCGCGTTGCTTTTGATGATGCGCTATTCGCTCTCGCATTTCTTGGTCAAATGGCAGCGCGGTTGCAACATAGTGTAATGATCGATGAGAAGCGACCGATAATTGCTTAGCTGTTTTTTCTGCCAAATGCGACTTCCCAGAGCGCGCGCCACCGAGTATCAATTGCTTCATGAGGAGTGATACAACCCAATCATAGTGAGATAAATAAGCAGTTCCGACAACTGTTGCGCTGCGCCAAGGCAATCCCCCGTAAAGCCGCCAATTCTCTTGGTTAACCAACGTTTGAACATCAAACGAAATACCACGAGAACAAGCGATATCAAGATCGCATCCGCGATACCAAGCACAAGCAATGTTACGCCACCAGTAAACAACAAAATGGAGACTTCTAGAGAAGACTGGCGACTTGCTAGCGGTTTACTTTTCGACGTATCACTGTCACTGACATAAGGCATGTCATAAATAAGCGTCGCTGCTAGTGATCGGCTTGCGGTGTAAGCGACGACAATGACCAACCAAAAGTGCGGCAAGTTAGCCAGTTCACTCCAAAAAACATACTTAGCCAATAACGCCATAATGAGAGTGGCGGCACCATAAGTGCCAATACGACTGTCTTTCATAATAGAGAGGCGTCGCTCTACGGTCATGCCACCGCCAATGCCATCCGCCATATCGGTCAAGCCGTCTTCGTGAAAAGCCCCAGTTAACAATAAGCTAAACACCATCGTTAATACTATGGCAACCGACTCTGGGAAAAAAATTGAGGTGAGCGAGAATACTAAAGCGCAAAGTGCTCCAAGCACGAGACCAACTAACGCAAAGTAACGGCCTGCCTGATTCATGCGTTCTTCACTGTAAGGCAACGCTTGGGGCACGGGTAAGCGGCTAAAAAAACTGGTAGCTAATAGAAATAACTCCCACTGGTATCTTAACGATGACGGCGTGACTTTCTCAGAATTATCAGGGACTGACACTAAACTGTAACTCCTGCACTCTCAAAGCTCGCCATTTTGTTGTAAAACTGGGCAGCAGCTTTTAACAGAGGCAAGGCAAGAGCGGCTCCTGTTCCCTCCCCTAGCCGTAAACCAAGGTCGAGCAGAGGTTCTGCTTTAAGATGTTCCAATACAAATTTATGTCCATTTTCTTCAGAGCGATGGGCAAACAACATGTATTCACGCGTTTCTTCGTCTAACAACGTCGCAATATAAGCCGCTACCGATACGATAAACCCATCCACTAAAACTGGAGTTTTAAGCCGCTTGGCTTCTAAAAAAGCGCCCACCATTTGTACGATTTCAAAACCCCCAACCTGTGCGAGAATCGCTTTGGTATCAAGACCTCGACATCGGTTTACCCCCTGTGCTGCCAGTTTATATTTGCGGCTCAACTGCTGTTGATTGATTCCGGTGCCAACGCCAACACAATAATCAATATCTAATGAGCTCAGCGCCGATAACAGTGCTGAGGCCGAACTGGTATTACCGATGCCCATCTCGCCGAACATTAAGAGGTTTGAACCATGCAAAATGGTATGCTCAGCAATCTTCGCACCATATTCTAAACCTAACGCCACTTGTTCTGGGGACATCGCGGATTGTTTAGAAAAATTAGCCGTACCGTTACCCAACCGTTGTTCAACCAAGTTGGGATGGGATTTAAATTCTGGAACCAGCACATCAATAGGAGCCAACATGCCGCAATCTATTACTTTGAGTTGAATGCCATTAATGTCGCAAAAACAGTTGATGGCTGCGCCGCCAGCGAGAAAGTTAGCCACCATTTGCTGAGTGACTTCGCTTGGCGCAATGCTCACACCCTCCTCTGCAACGCCGTGATCTCCAGCAAATACCAGCATGCTCGGTTTGCAGATAGCGATGGAATCAACTGGCTGAGGTTTATTCTGACTTTGAATAAGAGCTAACTGCAGTGCCACTTTTTCCAATAAGCCTAAAGAACCAACGGGTTTGGTTTTGTTATCTATGCGTGCTTGTATCTCCGCAGCAAAAGAGTCATCCATTTTTTACGTTCCTTTGATGTTGTCTGGGTGAGAGGTGTTCTGTTGTTCAAGAGGTCTTGTTCAGCGACAGTTTTTGCGCGCCCACTATTGTATACACTTGCATCCAATTGGGGCAGCGCTAATCAAGTTTATCTCAGGATAGTCTGCCGAGTTCGCAGAGCGTCTCACCTTTCTTGCACGAGATTATAAGTAACTCGTTGAAATCCGCTACAATAGCTTAGACTATGTTCCCATATAGGAGAAAAGATATGGACAACAACACCTGCGCAATCATCGCCGGTGCAACTGGCTTAGTAGGCTCAAAAGTCATTGCAAACCTCATAAATCAATCAGGTGTTGGAACATTATATTATCTTTCTCGCCGCCCACTCGATGGCGTCCTAGATGTGGACAACAAGCTTATTCCTCTCATTGATGCAGACCTTTCTATCCACCAATGGGATGAGAACCAACCAACACCAACCATCGGCTTTATCTGTTTAGGCACGACCCTTAAGCAAGCAGGCAGTAAGGATAATTTGCGTAGAGTAGATGTTGATCTGGTGTGCAAAGTCGCCCAACAAATGAAAACAATCGGAGTCAAACGCCTTGCGGTTGTTTCTAGCCTCGGTGCAAATAGTAAATCGCCATCCCATTACTTAGCTTGTAAAGGACAAATGGAACAACGAATCGAAGCTATGGATTTTGAGGAAATCGTATTTGTTCGCCCAGGCCCGCTTGTTGGTCAACGTCAAAACCCAAGAATGGACGAGAAGTTAGTACAAACTCTGTTTAAGGTAATTCGCCCACTTATGCTAGGCAAACTGTCCAACTTTTTACCTATTCGAGCAGAAGATGTCGCCAAAGCGATGATTTATCAACTTTTCAGTTATCAAGAAGACTCGGTGGTTTACTTACAAAGGAAAGAAATGCGTGAATTACTGCATCACTACGAATAACCATTTTGTACAATTAACGTGCTAATTCACACTCTCACGCGACTTAGATCTCGTTTTTATATTCATTTTAGATCTAGCTAATACCCGTTTGTCATTTTTAAAGTTATATCACGAGCGTTATCTTACGCTCCATAAATAAATCCGTATAAAACCCCGTATAAAAAACAACCGCCACTTCGGCTGGTTGATAAGGTCAAATTATGAATTTTGCAGTGATAGCCTCTCTAGCCGTCTTTGTTGGAATATTGTTCTTTCTATTTAATCAGCAACAAAAGAAACACACTCTTTCACGTCTCGTTTTGATCGGTCTTGTTACCGGTTCTCTTTTTGGTCTTGCTTTGCAACTCATTCACGGTGAAGGCAACAGCGCAATTGCTCAAACACTTGAATGGGTAGGCATTGTAGGCAGTGGCTACGTTGGTCTACTGAAAATGGTCATCATGCCACTAGTATTGGTATCGATGATCTCTGCAGTTGTTAAGTTGGAGAAAGGTGGATCTTTAGGTAAAATTTCTGGCCTGACCATCTCTGTTCTTCTAGTAACGACTGCAATTGCTGCACTTATCGGTATTTTGGTGACAACGACATTTGGCCTGTCAGCAGAAGGGTTAACTGAAGGTGCGCGTGAAACCGCTCGTATCGCCGTTTTAGAAAGCCGTGCCGGTACAGTAAGTGACTTAACTATTCCTCAAATGCTAGTTAGCTTCATTCCAACCAACCCATTTGCTGATCTAACAGGTGCTCGCTCGACATCAATTATCGCTGTTGTGATTTTCGGCGTGTTAACTGGTATCGCCGCTCGTAAAGTGATGATGGAAAAAGCAGAGTTGGAATCACCGATTCGTACTTTCGTAGAAGCTGCTCAATCTATCGTTATGCGACTAGTGAAGATGATCATGGCCCTAACGCCATACGGCATCGCAGCACTGATGGCAAAAGTGGTAGCGACATCAAGCGCAGGCGACATCCTAAACCTACTTGGCTTTATTGTGGCGTCTTATGTTGCTATCGCACTGATGTTTGTTGTTCATGGCGTATTAGTCTCTTTTGTCGGCGTTAGCCCTGCGGAATACTTTAAGAAAATCTGGCCTGTACTGACCTTCGCGTTTACATCTCGTAGCTCAGCAGCAACAATTCCACTAAACGTAGAAGCGCAAATCACGAAGCTTAACGTACCACCAGCGATTGCAAACCTATCAGCATCGTTTGGTGCCACTATCGGCCAAAACGGCTGTGCGGGTATCTATCCTGCAATGCTTGCAGTGATGGTAGCTCCGACAATGGGCATCAACCCACTTGATCTACACTTTATCCTGTCATTGATTGCGATTATCACCATCAGCTCATTTGGTATTGCAGGTGTCGGCGGCGGTGCGACGTTTGCAGCCTTGATTGTTCTTCCTGCAATGGGCTTACCTGTGACCATCGCGGCACTGCTTATCTCTATTGAACCACTGATTGACATGGCACGTACCGCACTAAACGTTTCAGGCTCAATGACTGCGGGTACAATTGCTAGCCGAGTGCTGAAGTCACCAGAAAGTGAAGCAACATTGGAAGAAACACGAGCATAGAACTCAAATTCCTTCCAAAGCGATAAAACATAAAATATCAAGCCGATGGTTCGCCATCGGCTTTTTTCATTTTCAAAAATTCAACTTGCATCTTTCGTTGCTAGTCAAGGCGTTGAATGGTCTAATACTGTCATCGGTTTTGTAAACGGTAAGCAGAATGCACCAAGATAATCAGCCCACTTTTTTCTTCTTTGATTATGAGACATGGGGAACCAACCCCGCGAAAGATCGCCCAAGCCAGTTTGCTGGTGTTCGTACAGATGAAAACTTTAATATCATCGGCGAGCCTTTAGTCATGTACTGCCAGCCACCTGCTGATTATCTTCCGTCTCCTGAAGCTGCACTTATTACTGGTATTACTCCGCAAAAAACGGTTCAAGAAGGCCTTTCTGAGCCAGAGTTTATCGCTAAGATTCACGCTGAACTCGCGAAACCAAATACTACCAGTTTAGGCTACAACAGCATTCGCTTTGATGACGAAGTGACCCGTTATACTTGTTATCGCAACTTTATCGATCCATACGCATGGAGTTGGCAAAACGGTAACTCACGTTGGGATTTACTCGATGTACTACGCGCGTGCCATGCCCTTCGCCCAGAAGGCGTAGAATGGCCAGAAAACGAAGATGGCTTCACTAGCTTTAAATTAGAACACTTGTCTGTGGCTAACGGCATAGAGCATAGTAACGCGCACGATGCCATGGCAGATGTGGTTGCGACTATCGAAATGGCAAAGAAAGTAAAAGCAGCGCAACCAAAATTGTTTGATTACTTTTTTTCTATGCGCCAAAAGCGCAAGCTCAATGATTTAGTCGACATCGTCAACATGACACCGTTGATGCACGTTTCAGGCATGCTAGGGCGCGAATGCCAGTACACTAGCTGGATTGTGCCTGTTGCTTGGCATCCAACCAATAATAACGCCGTTATCACCATCGATTTAGCGAAAGACCCTCAACCTATTCTTGAGCTATCCGCAGAAGAGCTGCACGAAAGACTCTACACTAAGCGCGAAGATCTTGGTGAATTGCTACCAGTGCCAGTTAAACTAGTTCATTTGAACAAATGCCCTATTCTCGCCCCTGCAAAAACGTTAACGGCTGAAAATGCGGAGTCTATTGGCATTGATCGCCAGCAATGTCTCGCTAATCTCGCTTTGTTGCGCCAACATCCTGAAATTAGAGAAAAGCTGATTAGCCTCTTTTCAGTCGAGCGTAAATTCGATAAAAGTGATGACGTCGATACACAGCTTTACGACGGGTTCTTTTCTCCGGCTGATCGCGCAGCTATGGATATCATTCGAGAAACCGACCCGAATAATCTTGCTGCATTAGACATTGAATTTGATGACAAGCGTATTAAACCTCTATTGTTCCGCTATCGTGCGCGTAACTTCCCAGGCACATTAGACGAGCAAGAACAAAGACGCTGGGCACTACACTGTCGAGAAGTGTTTGAAAGCCAAATTGAAGAGTACATGCTGAATTTAGAAAACTTAGTTCACGAACATGAAAGTGACGAAAAGAAGATTGCGATATTAAAATCCGTGTACCGTTATGTAGAGAGCTTAGCTTCCTAACTCCTCCTAATACAAGCGCACCTTATGGTGTGCTTGTTGTTTATATACTGTCAAAATGATTAAAGAACGATTCTTACAACTGATCCAACTGCTCATTTCAATCTTCCTCATCATGGGAGCACTTGGCATCGGAATTACCATTCAAAAGTTCACTGGCGTTTCCGTTCCAGGAAGTGTCATCGGTATGCTCGTACTGTTTTTCTCCATGACTCTTGGGCTTGTAAAAGTCGACTGGGTCAAACCGGGCGCCACGCTATTTATCCGCTATATGATCTTATTGTTCGTTCCTATTAGCGTGGGATTAATGCAACATTTCGATATGCTACTCGCTAATGCCCTCCCTATCATTGCTAGCGCAGTTGGAGGCTCACTCATTGTACTAGTCAGCCTCGCTTGGCTGCTGGACTACTTGTTAAAGGAGAAGCACTGATATGTGGTTAGTTGTTACCATTGCGGTTTTTCTTGTCGCGCGCCAAATTGCAATCAAAGTGAATAATCCTCTAGCAAATCCTTTGCTGATCAGTATTGCAGTGCTCATTCCTTTGCTTACTTACTTAAATGTACCGTTTGAAACGTATTATGCGGATAACGAAGGGATCAGTTTTTTACTTCAACCAGCCGTAGTTGCTCTGGCTTATCCACTATATGAACAACTACCACAAATTAAAGCAAACTGGCGAATCATCACTTTTGCTTGCACAGTAGGCAGTGTGATGTCGATGATGACAACCACCTTGATCGCAGTCGCTTTCAAAGCGGATATCAGTTTAATCGCGAGTCTAGTGGGTAAGTCCGTCACTACACCAATAGCGATGGAAATATCGAGTCACCTCGGTGGTGAAGCCGCCGTTGCAGCGATCTTGGTTCTGATTGTCGGTTTATTGGGCGCAATTTTGGCATACCCAATTTACAATTTGATTGGAATTAAACACCCGATTGCACGTGGTCTGACAATGGGTACAGTCTCTCATGCCTTAGGCACCGCTACTTGTGCAGAGAAACAGCCCATAGATGCCGCGTTCTCATCACTCGCATTGGTTTTATGTGGGATCATAACTTCTATTTTGGCTCCAAGCTTTTTTGCTTTGGCTGTCTGGCTATATCAATAGTTAAGCGCTCTCGGTCTGCCCTCCTTCCGGCAGGCCGTAGCCTTTCCGCTTCTTCCTTACCCTTTTCAAAACCCTATCTTATCTATCAACCTCACCCAGTAATATCGTGAAGGGACTTGACTGAGATATACATTCATAGCGTTAGCATTCTAGGTGCTACCACTCGCTCTAGATTACGTAGGTATAAAATAGCATAGCGGTAAAAGTCGCGTTAGTAACATACTCCTGCTCCTTGGTCATATGAATATATACTAATATGGTTAATTGTGAGACGGAGATAACGCTTCACACCTGTGCAATCGAATACATGTGTGAGCTCACTCTAATTATGTAACAGAATTATCAATTGCATTATTTATCGTGATCTAACGCACGGAACATTTCTATCTTTCACATAGAATAACTGTCCATGCAATAACAAGGATTCAACATGAAAAGTCGCATTGAACAGGCGCTAGCAGGCGCTCCAGAAGCACTTTCCAAACAACTTGCTCCTATCATCCAAGCTGATGATTTTGATGCTACGCTTTCAGTTCAACAATTTGAGCAGTTGCTTTCAGCTACCGGTCTATCAGACAAAGAGCTTCGTGTTGCGCTACTTCCTTTTGCCGCAGCGTACTCCTATGCTCCCCTTTCTGACTTTTATGTCGGCGCTATCGTTCGTGGTCTTTCAGGTCGCCTTTACTTCGGTGCCAACATGGAATTCTTTGGTGTACAGTTGGGTCAAACGGTTCACGCAGAGCAGTCTGCGATTAGCCATGCTTGGATGAAAGGCGAACGTGGTGTTAAGGATATCACTATCAACTTCAGCCCATGTGGTCACTGCCGCCAGTTCATGAATGAGTTATCTACCGCAAACGAGCTTAAAATCCAGCTCCCGGAACGTGAAGAAAAGTCACTTCATGAATACCTGCCTGAAGCCTTTGGACCAAACGATCTCGGTATCGAGTCCGGCTTAATGGCAGAAGTTAAACACCAATTCTCATGTGATGATGAAGACGCACTCATCCAAAGTGCAGTTGAAGCGATGAACATGAGCCACTCTCCATACACCAACAACTTGAGTGGTTTAGCATTAGAGATGACTAGCGGCCGTGTATTCCAAGGTGCTTATGCAGAAAATGCAGCGTTTAATCCTAGCTTGCCACCGCTACAAGTTGCGCTAATCCAAGTTTTACTTGCGGGTGAAACCTTTGACAGCATCAAAGCCGCTGCATTGGTAGAAAACTCAGAAGGTAAGATCAGTCACTTAGCCGATACGCAATCAACGTTGGAAGCGTTGAATCCAGATATTCCGCTTAGTTTTGTCAACGTATAAACGACAAATTCAACAAAAAGCTCTACAACATGTAGAGCTTTTTTATTACCTAAAAACCAAAAGCAAACGTTTGCTTTGTCATAAAACTTCAGTATGATCTCCTGCAATTTCTGTCTCATCACTCTATTTTGTAAGGGAACACTATGTTTGGCACTGCAACTAGCGCAAATGCTACCCGTGTATTACTTTTAGGCTCTGGCGAACTCGGTAAAGAAGTCGCCCTTGAATGCCAGAGACTTGGTTTAGAAGTGATTGCTTGTGATCGCTATGCCAATGCTCCAGCGATGCAAGTTGCTCACCGTAGTTATGTTATCGACATGTTAGATGGGAACGCCTTAGAAGAAGTTATTACGAAGGAACAACCTACTTACGTCGTACCAGAAATTGAAGCCATCGCAACCGGCAAACTGGTAGAGCTTGAAGAAAAAGGACTGAATGTTGTTCCAACCGCTAAGGCAACCAGGCTAACAATGAATCGTGAAGGTATCCGACGTTTGGCAGCAGAAGAACTGGAATTGACGACTTCACCTTATCGTTTTGCAGATAATTTTGAAGACTTCAAAGCCGCGGTTGAGCATGTGGGTATTCCGTGCGTGGTGAAGCCTGTGATGAGCTCTTCAGGTAAAGGGCAAAGTGTTATCAAGACCGAAGACGACGTTACAAAAGCATGGGATTACGCTCAGGAAGGCGGGCGTACGGGTGCAGGTCGCGTTATCGTGGAAGGTTTTATCGACTTCGATTACGAAATCACTTTATTGACCATCAGAGCCGTTGACGGTGTGCATTTCTGTGCTCCAATTGGTCATCGTCAGGAAGATGGCGACTACCGCGAATCATGGCAACCGCAAGCTATGTCAGAAAACGCAGTAAAAGCAGCTGAATACACGGCTGAGAAAGTGGTAAACGCGCTCGGTGGCTACGGCATCTTTGGTGTAGAGCTGTTTGTCAAAGGCGATAAAGTCATTTTCAATGAGGTCTCTCCTCGCCCTCACGATACGGGTATGGTTACAATGATTTCGCAGGAAATGTCTGAGTTTGCTCTCCACGTGCGCGCGTTTACCGGAATGCCAATTAATAATATTGTGCAATATGGCCCATCTGCGTCTGCTGTTATTCTTGGACAAGGGACTTCCACAAACATTCGCTTTGAAAACCTAAGCAAAGCTTTAGCTCAACCTCAAACACAAGTTCGTCTATTCGGTAAGCCAGAAATCGATGGTCGCCGCCGTTTAGGTGTTGTCCTTACGCGACGAAAAACCACCGAAGAAGCCGTTCAAGATGCTGTTGAAAGTGCTTCAAAAGTGAATATCATTTATTAAATACGAACCACTCATACAAAAATAGCGCAGCTCAAATTGCTGCGCTATTTCGTGTTCCAAACCGAAGAGAGCCTATTCACTCTCGATTAAGTACACTTCTTCAGAGAAGCGACTTAAGCCTTTTTTCGCAATTTTAGGATGATTCTCGTCAGCTTCATCTACGTTCAAACAAGTAACTTTGTAACCTGAAAATAACTGCTCAATCTCTTCGACCGGCACGCTAAATGGAGGCCCCGCCATCTCTTCTTGAGGATAGTTGAGTGTAACAAGCAAAATACGACCGCCTGGGTTCAAAAGTTGCTTGAGACGCTCTACATACTCCTCTCGCATATCTTGCGGTAAAGCAACCAACGCGGCGCGATCATAAATGATATCGGCTTGAGATACTGGTGCAGTGAAAAAGTCCCCAGTATAAATAGAGAGCTCATCAAATTGATAAAGCTCGTGCATGCCATTAAGAGGCGTTACCGTTGGCGTGTAAAAATGTTCAGCAAAAAAGGCACGCACAGCAATATGGCTTAGCTCAACACCTTCAACCGAATCATGCTTCATCGCTAGCCAAATCAAGTCTTCTGACTTTCCACATAAAGGAACTAACACTTTATCTTCACGCTTTGGATTAGTGTGTTTCCAATATACTGGTAATAGCGGGTTTACATCTTCCAAGTGAAATCCGATCTGATTGCTGGCCCATTTGTTATGCCAAAATTCTTGGTCTCTCATTTTACTTTCTACTTGTCGGCTGTTTTCATTTTGAGAGGTAAGACTAACGTTTTTTTTCAATTTGTCTATGCCGTTCATCTTTGGTTAATACTGCGGTGATAGGATGTAATCGGTCTCATAGGAGACGCGCCTTTATCTGATAATCAGAATAAAGAAAAGAGAAATGGTGATCTAACGCACGATTCTACTTCAAGATAAAACTGAAACCTTGGAATCTTTCGTAATGGCCCCATTTATAAGTTAGTACCTGATTTGCCGAACTTAGCGACCTTTATGTTCCCTATTTTCTAAGTACAAGCAAGTTAAGGAGAGTGAATGAGCTTATTTCTTCGTACTACAGCATTGATGCTTTTGGTACTTAGCCGTGCACCGGCATTTGCCGCACTTCCAATTACCCCTGCGCCTAGTGGCGAACAAAATCGTTCAACCAGCCAAAACGAAGTTTGTTCGAAACTTTTTAAACACAGCCTTAGCGGTTTATATGGCATTCAGTCAATCGACACCACACCAACTCAGCCATATTCTGACTTCGACATTCTTTACAGCAAAGCTCACCAAGCACAATTTGAACTTGAAACTATCTGTAAGAGTACCGCACTTCTTAATGACGCTCAGCCATACTTCGCAGGCGTGAAATCCAAACAACGAGCAGAAGAAAAGATAGCTTTAGAGTTAGATGGGAAAGTTGAACGTATTACTGACCTAGCACGTGCAACGATTGTAGCTGAAGACGTCGCGAGCTTAGTCTCCATTTATGAAACGTTAGAGCGTGAAACAACGATTGTGAAAGTAAAAAATCGATTCAAAAAACCTGGCCCTTCAGGATATAGAGACTTGAACTTGCTCGTTCGTTTACCAAAAACAAACCTAGTAGCCGAAGTTCAACTGCACTTGAAAGCAATCGCAGATGTAAAAAGCGGTCCCGAACACGACCTATACGAAAAAATCCAGAAACTAGAACGTCAAGCGATGTTGGAAAAACGTGAGCTAAGCGAAATAGAGCTTGCCTCTATTCGCAACATGCGTACACAGTCTAAGAACTTGTACCAACAAGCATGGCAACCATACTTAACAACGCATCTAGAAGCGGCGTAACCGATATCATTAAGCGTCTCTCATAAACAGAAAAACCACCGCATTGCGGTGGTTTTCATTTGTATGCACACGAATTTTACGCAAAAAAAAAGACCACGCCTTAGCGTGATCCATTTATTCGGCTTACTGTACTTTCTTCAGGTTTTCTACACGAGCTTTTAACTTCTGACCCGGGCGAAAAGTCACTACACGTCGAGCAGTAATTGGAATATCTTCACCAGTTTTCGGGTTACGACCAGGTCGTTCATTCTTGTCACGAAGATCAAAGTTACCAAAACCTGACAGTTTTACCTGTTCGCCACTTTCCAGTGCCTTACGAATCTCTTCAAAGAACACTTCCACCGTTTCCTTGGCGTCCCGCTTACTAAATCCTAATTTATCAAACAGGTTTTCTGCCAGTTCGGCTTTTGTGAGCGCCATAAAACTTTCCTCAAAGCTATGTTAAACAATGCTACGTTAGTGTAGCGCCAGAGCAGTTTTACCCTACCAATTCAACAACATATCGGGGTTACATCAGGAAGTGTATGACAAGCTTATGATTTTCGCCAACTTTTTTCTTGGCGAACAAAAGGAATAGCACTACGTAAATTATTGTTAAACGCCAGAAATTTGATATTTTTGTTTTTGTTTCATCTTTATCAGGAAAAACATCCAGATTATAAAACTAAAATTAGTTTAAATATCAACATTAAACACTATTTAATAAAAATATCAGATATTGGTTATTTAACAGACACTTGACATAGAACTTGTCGTAAATTCAGTGATTTGTATGTAACTCGATACGTAACAATTAGATTAAAAGGTATGACCACCTGTACTTTGCAACTGTGCTTAGAAAGCTTGATTAAACCCACGCTTCTCGCTGTTTAACGATGACGCCATATACAAAGATTGATAATGTGGAAGTTCGTGTATTTCCTCATTGGCTTCTTACACTGCTTCTAGGCGACCATGATTAATCAAATCATAAATATTCTTTTCCCTGTTTTTGCTCTTGTCGGAGTTGGCTATTTGGTCGGTCGTTACATCAAGCCTGACTTTCGCCCAATAAACCGCATTAATATTGAGGTTTTTACGCCAGCACTGGTATTTTCGTCACTCGTTAGCATGCCGCTCGATTCAAATCAGGGGCCACTTCTTTTGGCGGCAATTGTTGCGGTTTTAATTCCCGCACTACTCATGATCCCGGTATGTCGATGGACGTCACTCTCGTTTAAAACCTGGGCGCCACCACATATGTTTCGCAATAGCGGAAATCTAGCTATTCCTTTGTTTACCTATACGTTTGGAGAAATTGCGCTGTCGTCAGCAGTGCTTTTATTTGTCGTGTCAGCATGCTTGCATATCAGCTTAGGCGTAATGCTGCTTAGTCATGGCAACCCTTTTAAGCAAATAGTCAAGATGCCAATCTTTTTAGCAGCGTCGTTGGCTCTGTTTCTCAACGTGTCAAATGTGGGAGCATGGGCGCCTTTATACGAAGCCACGGCTCTACTTGGGCAAGCGGCCGTACCCGTGATGCTTTTATCTCTGGGGGCACAAATGTGTCATTTAAGGTTGGACGGTTTAAAGATTGGTGTGCTGTGTACCGTGCAGTCACTGGCAACTGGTGCTGTCGCTTTTGCACTTATTTATTGGTTAATTCCCCTTCCAACGATGCAATTGCAAATGATGGTGCTCTTCACAATGCTGCCGCCAGCCGTCATGAATTACCTATTTGCGGAAAGGCTGAATATAGAACCCATGAAGGTGGCGTCAATGGTACTATTTGGCAACTTTTTCAGCATTCTTACGCTGCCTCTTCTGCTTAGCTATACCCTCTCACTCGCTGCCTAACCGCCAATAAGCTATCGTTAGCGTGTATTAGCTGAAAAACAATACGTTCCTAATCTCGGGTAAGGGCCATCCCTAGTTTGGTCTAGTATTTTAAAATAATGAGGGGGGGGGTGCGAGCAGTAAGGAACTTGAACAACGACAAGGTAATCCTAAAAATAAAAAACCCTGCCAAACTGGCAGGGTTTTCATTTCTTAAGAAGATACGTTACGCGAGATTAGTCACGCAGAGACGCACCAAACTTCTCAGAAACGTGAGCAACGATAGCGTCAACCGCACCAGCGATATCTGCATCTTCCAGCGTACGCTCAAGTGACTGTAGAGTCAGAGCGATTGCTAGGCTCTTCTTACCATCTTCAACGCCTTTACCTACGTAAACGTCGAACAGTTTCGCATCTTTAAGGAACTCGCCACCTTGCTCTAGACAAGCGTTAACGATGTCACCAGATGCAACAGCTTCATCCACTACTACCGCGATATCACGACGGTTTGAAGGGAATTTAGAAAGTGCTACCGCTTCTGGGATCACTTTGCTGTTGATTGCAGACCATTCGATTTCGAATACGATAGTACGACCGTTTAGACCGAACTTACGCTCAAGCTCAGGGTGAACGGTACCGATCACGCCTACTTCTTTGCCGTCTACGATGATTGCCGCAGATTGACCTGGGTGAAGAGCTGGGTTAGCTTTTTTGCTTTCAGGTGACAGTGCAGCGAAAGAGTACGCTTTTTCGTTCGCAGATAGCTCTAGAATCGCTTCTAGATCGCCCTTAAGGTCGAAGAAATCAACCGTGTTAGTTTCGATATCCCAATGTTCTTCACCGCGAGTACCAGCAATAACACCTGCAAGCATAGGCTCTTGGCGCATGCCGTTTTCTGCAGTTTCACATGGGATGAAACGTAGGCCGTATTCGAATAGACGAACGCGTGGCTGTTGACGCTTCTGGTTGTGAACAACCGTGTTCAGCAGACCTTGGATAAGACCAAGACGCATTGCTGACATGTCTGCAGAAATTGGGTTTGGAAGCACTAGAGGCTCAACACCAGGTACAACTAGCTTTTGCTGCTCAGGCTCAACGAAGCTGTATGTGATTGCTTCGTGGTAACCACGGTCAACAAGAAGATCACGAACGCGTTTCAGTGGAAGATCCGCTTCAACGTGGTTGTGCATCTTAAGTGCTGCTGCTGGGTTTTGGTTAGGAATGTTGTCGTAACCGTAGATACGGCCAACTTCTTCAATCAGATCTTGCTCGATAGCGATATCGAAACGCCATGTTGGCGCTACTGCCACCCAACCTTCTTCTGAAGCTTCAACAGTCAAACCTAGGCGCTCTAGGATTTCTACTACATCAGCATCAGCGATGTGGTGACCTAGTAGGTTGTCTAGTTTCGTGCGACGTAGTGCAACTTTGTTTGGCTTAGGTAGGTCTGCTTCAGATTCTACAGCTACAACAGGTGCTACTTCACCACCACAAATTTCAACAAGAAGCTGAGTTGCACGCTCCATTGCACTCACTTGTAGTGCGTAATCCACACCACGCTCGAAACGCATTGAAGAATCAGTGTGAAGACCGTAGCTACGTGCGCGGCCACGGATGTGGTCAGGTGCAAAGAATGCACACTCTAGTAGAACGTCTTTAGTCTCAGTTGTTACACCAGAGTCTTCACCACCAAAGATACCTGCGATTGCAAGTGCTTTGTTGTGGTCAGCAACTACTAGTGTATCTGCGTTTAGTTCTGCTTCGTTGCCGTCAAGAAGCGTTAGCTTCTCACCTTGCTCAGCCATACGAACTACGATGCCACCCTCGATCTTCGCTAGATCGAATGCGTGCATTGGTTGGCCTTGCTCTAGAAGAACGTAGTTAGTGATGTCTACTACAGGGTCGATCGAGCGAATACCACAACGACGCAGTTTCTCTTGCATCCATAGTGGCGTTTCAGCTTGAACGTTTACGTTCTTAACTACACGACCTAGGTAACGTGGACACGCAGCTGGCGCTTTCACTTCGATAGACACTTTATCGTCGATTGAAGGGGCAACTGCTTCTACTAATGGCTCTGTCACGTCAGCACGGTTTAGTACGCCAACTTCACGAGCTAGACCACGAATGCTGAAACAGTCTGCGCGGTTTGCTGTTAGGTCTACGTCTACCGTTACGTCGTTTAGACCTAGGAATTCACGGAAATCAGTACCGATTACTGCGTCTTCTGCTAGTTCCATGATACCGTCTGACTCAACGTCGATACCTAGTTCAGTGAATGAACAAAGCATGCCGTGAGATGGCTGGCCACGTAGTTTCGCTTTTTTGATTTTGAAATCACCTGGAAGAACAGCACCAACTGTTGCTACTGCTACTTTCAGACCTTGGCGACAGTTAGGTGCGCCACAAACAATGTCTAGAAGCTCTTCTTCACCCACGTCAACTTTAGTTACGCGCAGTTTGTCTGCATCTGGGTGTTGGCCACATTCAACAACGTGACCGACTTTAACGCCAGTAAAAGAACCAGCAACAGGAAGAACGTCGTCTACCTCTAGGCCGGCCATTGTAATTTGGTGAGTTAGCTCGTCAGTAGTAACCGCAGGATTTACCCACTCACGAAGCCATGATTCGCTGAATTTCATGTTGATGAACCCTCTGGATTACTTGAACTGTTTTAGGAAACGAAGATCGTTCTCGAAGAACGCACGTAGGTCGTTCACGCCGTAACGAAGCATTGTTAGACGCTCAACACCCATACCGAATGCGAAACCAGAGTATTTTTCAGGATCGATACCTACGCTACGTAGCACGTTCGGGTGAACCATACCGCAGCCTAGTACTTCTAACCATTTACCGTTTTTGCCTTTCACGTCTACTTCAGCTGAAGGCTCAGTGAATGGGAAGTAAGATGGACGGAAACGTACTTCTACTTCTTCTTCGAAGAAGTTACATAGGAAATCGTGCAGGATGCCTTTCAGCTGAGCAAAGTTTACGTTCTCATCAACCAGCATGCCTTCCACTTGGTGGAACATTGGCGTGTGCGTTTGGTCGTAGTCGTTACGGTATACACGGCCTGGTGCGATGAAACGGAATGGTGGTTTACCATTTTCCATCGTACGGATCTGTACGCCTGACGTATGAGTACGAAGCATCAAGTCTGGGTTGAAGAAGAAAGTATCGTGGTCAGTACGCGCTGGGTGATCAGCTGCGATGTTTAGCGCATCGAAGTTGTGGAATGCATCTTCGATCTCTGGTCCAGCCTCGGTGTTAAAACCAAGTTCGCCAAAGAACTTCTCAATACGCTCTACAGTACGAGTTACTGGGTGTAAACCACCGTTTTCAATACGACGACCTGGTAGTGTTACGTCGATTGTTTCTGCTGCTAGTTTTGCTTCAAGCTCAGCACGTTGTAGTGCATCTTTACGAGCTGCGATAGCTTGCTGAACTACGCCTTTCGCTTTATTGATCTCTTGACCAGCTTCACGGCGTTCTTCTGGTGGTAGTTTGCCTAGGCTTTGAAGTTGAGCAGTTAGCTCACCTTTTTTACCCAGATACTGAACACGCACTTCATCAAGTGCGACTAGCGATTCGGCAGCTTCAATTGCAGTGCTCGCGCTAGCAATGATCTCTTCTAGATGTTGCATCGTTTCCTCATCTACCTGTAGGTAGTGTCCATAAGGGAGTGATTGGTTTTTTGATAGCTGTACATAGTAGCCAAACCGGGCACCAATGCCAAATTGAATTACGAAAAGAAGAGGTTATTGAATAAAAAGAGCACAAAAACGTCAAAAATGTCATCTTTAGTTAATCTGCCGTTTAGCTGTGCCCTTTTGTTTTAGAAATAGTATTGAATAGATAGCTCGATAAAATCGTCATCTCTAGCGAAGTAGAGCAAATCATTTGGTGTTTCATTTTTAAACAACCAAGCATCAATTTGCCACTTAACGTGATTCGATATTCGGCTCGATGCTTCTAACTTAGCATTGTAAACATCATCGTTATCTAAATCCTTCGTAATTCCCGTCAATACTTCCGTTCCGTCCTCATCATTGAGCGCCCAACGAATACCTGCAAACACATCATTTTGACCGATAGTTTGTGCGTTGTTCCCACGACTGTCATAGAGGTACTCACCAATAACCCCCACATCCCAAACCGTGTCAAATGCACCGACGAAGGTATACTCAAAGCCCGTCACAAGACCGACATGATTATCAGCACTATCTCGATAAATACTTTCCAGTTTCCATAACCAATCGCCAACGATTCCTTGCACATCCAGACCGACATGACTCATCAGACCGTAGTAAGGCTTTAATTCTCCGTACTCAAAACGAAAGTAAGGATCCCGGTTTGTTCCATATAAATAGCTCAGGCCTACGTCCCAATCGCCAAGCATTTTCGAATATCGAAAAGCCACATCTACGTGCTTCTCTTCTCTGCTTGATTCATAAATAGCATCATCAGAGACAACGGGGTCGGTTCGCAAGCGGCCATCTGTACCCGCAAACGTTCGTTCCCTAAAGTAAGGTAACAACATTGCGTGGACGGTGCCCCAGTCTTTGAAAGAGGTAAAATGTAACATCGGCTGACCGAGTTTATCTTCACCATCGACGGCTTCAATGGCATCTGTTTGGTTTACTACATCAACTAAATGGGCTGATTCAGTCACTCCCCAAAAGACCTTACTAATCCCAACTCGAAGCTCATAATCATCCCAATAAGTCAGATAAAGTGCCTCTCGTATGTCACCATGACTTCGCTCATCGTCTAGACCATCCAGGCGATAGAAAGGTGTGAAAGTAAAGTTTGCATCACCATTTTGCATCTCCCAGTAAAATTCTGGCTGCAAAACCAGTGACGTTTGCGCTTTGCTCTGACCCTGAGAGCCCGTTTTAAAAAACTGACGATGCTCAATATTGACTTGTCCTGCAAGCTCGACGGCAGTCAGAGGCATCGAGTAAAAAAAGGCTGCTGCACTAAGCAACAACCCAGCATTTAATCGCTTCATTTTTCCTCCACTACCTCACTCGCTTCAACACATTCTTATGAAAGTCATTGTCTTGTAATCCAGTGTTAAAACGCATTTCGCTAGTCGTTAGCTCAGTACTTTTTCCTGTTTGATGGTTTGTCATCGCCATAGTGTGCGCTCGCCAATATTGGTTGAGATATTGCTTGTAATCGGAAAAAGAAAGCGTTTTTAACAAAGAGCCTTTGCGGTCGTAAAACTCAACTTTAAGTGGACGATAATGCGCTTTATCTAACCATACCGTTTGCTTGGTATAACCTGAGTTCTTATCGGTCGGAATTTGCTCTACAACGAAAGCATCTTGCCCGTTTATGCTGTCATCTTGTAGGTAGTTGAAACGGTATTTTTCAATCTCAAAGGAACTGAGATCCTCATACGCGAATTCACTGCCCATAAAAGGACCTGATTTGTTACGCGAGGAAATACGTTTCACACGTTTCAGTGCAGGAAGGTAAAGCCATTGGTCATCGGCACCCACCGTATGAGAATGGTTAAGAAACGCCGTGCCTTTTACATCTCTCGGTTCATCAAATATCGTGAGCCCTTTGTCACCATCGCCATCAACTTCGAGTGATTGTAAGCGCATTAAACGTGTGCTGCTTTCTCCTTGCGCGTTTCGCAGAATCATTTGCATCGTAGCAACAGAATCCCCCCACCCTTCATCACGGGCTTTGCGCTCTTGGGCAATTTCTAGTCCTTTGGCTTCATCCGCCAACACCGCATGACTCATAATAAGCGAGACAGAAAGTACTGATACTTTTAAGGCATTTTTTACTAAATTCATGTTCGATCCTTTAATTCGTTATGACTGAGTAACAGTCTTGGTTTGAGAGTCAGTTGATTTAAGCTTATTTCGGCGCTCCACCTCGTCGTAAACGCCTTTGTCAAACAACATCAGTAGAGTCGGTAGGAAGATGAAATCCACAACAAGGGCAATAAAGATGACAATGGCACTCAGCTGTCCCATATCGGCATTTAAACGGAAGCTCGACATCGCCAGAACAGAGAAACCAGCAACAAGCACGACCGTCGTAATCCAGAGTGCGCGCCCCACGGTACGAAAGGCGTAGCGAACCGCTTGCTCCGCACTGTGGCCATCTTTACGAGCGTGTTGATATTTAGAAAGAAAGTGAACGGCGTCATCGACAACAACACCAAGCGTTAATGTCACAACGACAGACAATCCCAAGTTAATCTCGCCAGAAACCAGCGCCCAAATACCAAAACCAATAAGCGCAGGAGCAATATTCGGGACAAGACTAATTAAGCCAAGCTTGAACGAACGCAAGGCAAAGATCAGTAATGCAGAGATTAAGACAAGAGTAATGGGCAAGGTTGACAGCATGCTGGCCATATTCGTTTCACCAATATGCGCAAACATCAGTGAAGGACTAGACGCAACAACATCATATTGAGGCGCGTTTTCGTTAAACCATTGGTAAATGCGATTTTCCAAATCAACAAGCTCGACGCTGCCCAAGTTCTCCACGGTGAGAACCATCTTGATCGACGACTTATCTACATTGATTTGGTTGTTCAAATCTAAACCATACGGTAGTGACATTTCATAAAGCAGCAGATATTGAGCCGCTAATTCTCTGTCTTGAGGGAGCGAGTAATAAGCCTGATCATCTCCATGCATGTTCTTGTTTAGGCGCTTATAAACATCGCTCAAGGTCGCAACATGGTCCGTTTCTGACTGCAACCTTAGCCAGTCAGTAAATTTACCCACGGAATTGAGAAAATTAGGATCGGCAATGCCCTGCGATTCGTTGGTTTTTATCGCGATACTGATGTTCGCCATGCCACTGATTCGCTCTTCCATAAAATCAGCCGCTCGGCGAAATTCATTGCTATGGCCAAAGTACTCGACGGATTCATCATTGACTTTGTTCAGCGGAATCAAGCTCGCACTCGCGACAATAACAAGCACCGACAACGGCAATAACGCATGTCGCTTTGACACCACGAAATCTCCTAAATGATCCATAAAGTGCTTTCTTTCATCAGAAGTATCCGACTTCACCGTAACCGGAAGGATATTAAGCAAGGAGGGAAGTAACGTGATGGAAAGGAAACAAGCAACCATGACGCCAAGGGCTGATAGGTTGCCGAAATCTCTCAGGATTGGAGAATCCGACATATTCATCATTAAAAAGCCGATCGCGGTGGTAATGGAGGTAATCAAGATAGGCATGAAATTGAGCGCAATACTTCGCTCAATAGAGTGGGCTTTACTAAAGCCGTTTTGCATAGACTGACGCATTGTCGCGATGATGTGTACACAGTCTGCGACGGCAAGCGTCATCACCAAGGTAGGCACATTAACGGTCGCCGTGCTTAAGAACATACCAGCCCATCCTGACAAGCCCATTGTAACCATAACCGAGCCGATAATAACGATGAGTGTCGCGATGACGCTAAGCAATGAGCGCAACATGATGGTCAGAAACACCAATATCACTAGTAACATAGTAGGCACTAATGTTGCGCTATCATCTTGGGCTGCGGTCATAAACGCGTAGTTCATTGCAATAATACCAGCCTTATGGAATTCCGTGTCTGGGTACACTTGCTGATAACGCTCAATCATTCCGTTTATGTAAGCAACCACCTCTTGTACTTCAGCAGTTTTATCTATTTCAGGGAGTTGGACCGTAATGTTTACGACCGTGACATCTCCTTTTTCAGAAATCAGTGAACTTTTCAAAACCGGCTCACTCAACGCAATACTTTTGACTTTCTCTACTCGTTGAGGTGTCAATTCATATTCGCTATACAGTAAATCTTCGACAAGAAGATCATCTTCAAACGCTTCGGTATGCTGGTAGTTGGCGAGGGAATCAACGCGGGTCGAGTATGGAACTTGCCACGCCTCGTCAGTGATCTGCTGAATAAGAGATAATGTGCTAGGAGTAAAAACAGTGCCGCTCTTTGGCGCTATAACCAAAGCAAGACTGTCAGATTTTGCAAAGGTGGTTTGAATTTCATCAAACGCAAGTAACTGCTCATTTGTTCCATCAAAGAAGATGTCGTAATCTCCTCTAAAGTAAAGATTTTTTCCTCCAATAGTTGCTATGACAATCAATAAAACGGTAGCAAGCATCACCAATACACTGTAATTCGTTGGTAGCTTACCCCACCCTGAACGGGCGTATTGTTGAACGTTGTGATGTGGCATCACACTCTCCTTTTGTGACGTTTCGTCAAATTTAAAAACTAAAAAAACAGCAAATGCTGTAAATAACCAGACAAACTCGACATGCAAACTTTAGATCGAATGAATTTGGCTACATAAGTTAGTTTTTAGTAACTTCCTATGCTTCTCGTGATCATTGGCTGAACGCCAACCTTCGAGATTTAATGACGATTCGTCACAATAGTGCGATAAAAAAGCCAACCATAACGTCAGATTGGCCTTTCCAGTTTATCAGCGATTCACTGACTCTAAATAAGCAAGCTCTTCACTAAATAACTCCTGCTCCACTCGACGCCAGGTTTTACGGTAGTCCCATTCTGTAGATAAAGGCGACCAACCTAAACCATCAAGTAACATATTCGCGTTGTGCAGTACTGAGAATGGGTCTTGAATTCGCTGAATACATCGACTGTTCGATGCATTTTGCGCCAAAGCGTTTGAACCGAAGGCAATAGACCAGTTGGCGAATACAATAGCATCTGAACCAATTGCGGGAGAAAACTTAAGATCACCACATTCTACCGCATTGTTCACTAGCGCATCAGCACCATCTATTACTTGTTCTTCCAAGTTATTCAGTTCATTCACACGTTTAGGCGAAGCCTTCTCTAGAACCCAAGGCGTCTTTGCAACAATCGCACAAGTTGATAGTACTGGCTCCATACGAGCGTAAATACGATAACCTACATGCATCGCAATGATTTTTTCTCTGGTATTGCCATTAAATTTGGCGGTACGTTCGAAAAATATTGCTTCGCTTTTCAGCGAATGAATACAAAGCGCAAGAATCACATCTTCTTTGCTGCAAAAATGATTGTAGATCGTCCCTTTAGAATAAGGGCTTGACGCTGTAAGCTTGTCCATCGTTAAGTTGGCAAAGCCTTGCTCTTGAACTAAAGACTTAGCCAATTGAATAAGCTCTATCTCACGATCAGCAATCGCCTGTTGCTTTTTTGTTAGCCCTGAAGACACACGACATCCGTCTTGCTTGCTATATTTTTTACAGCGAAAGTTAAACATAATCCTTTGATCCGTATACCAACACACTCCCAATAATTGTAACACGATTCTTTAATACAGGAACGCAACTAAAGTTGACGAACCGTCACAAATGACACTTCGTCATAATAGATCAAAAAACAAACATTTCAAGTATGAATTTATAATTAGAAGATAAATAGCTACCAATTATGCATACCCAAGTAGCTACAGGATGCTTGGTTCAACGAGAATGGTTTCTTTGTAGAGGAAGCGAGAGAGGCTTTGGGAGGAACAACGAAGGAAATCAGCATGTTAAAAATGACGAAAGTAGATACTGAACAGGTATTATTCGAAATAAGCCCAAAACACTTTAAGTCTGAATTAAGAGCAAACACCGCTGAATGCCCTACTTACAAAGTATTTGCTGTCTTAGGCTTTTTCTTTTGCAACGCCCTTTCAGAAACTCTCTTCAAAAAAGGCTCAAAATCTATATAGATAGGCTTGGCTTATCACCTGCAGATGCGATGGCATAACGAATATCATCAATAAATCGCCCCTCTGTCTCAATAATGCCGTCAGAGAATGTGACTGGCTGATGTGGCCCAGCAAGTAGAACAATATTAGTAAAATCAGAGACATTAAAGTTCTCTGCTACAACATTTTTGGAATGAAAATCGATGACGGTCTTTGCGACTTGATCTTCCAGTAACAAAAGCTGTTCTTCGGTAATTTTCATACGCGCCAAAGCAACGCGAACACACTTATCGTGGGTAGTCGTCTGCTCTTTTATGATTTCGGTATATTTGTCGTTGAGCTTGGAGTTCTCTGCATAGCTATAATATAAAGGTCCGTGCAGCGTTATATTTTTATCTTCATCAACGTAAACGAGATCCAACAACTCTAATGCTTTTAAGTAATCGGACATGCTCTGCTCAGACAAGTCATACTTTTTCTTTAAAATAGAATAGCCGTCTTTACCTCGTAACATTCTCAATTCACGATAAAAGTCGTAAAGGTGAGGGAATTGAAAGAATACTTCATCCTGTGTGCGACTAAAGTAATCCTCGTCTTCACCTTGCAATTGATTTGCGAGCTTTTGTAGTTCATCTAACGTGCAATCAACCGCTCTACAATATTCCAGCAACTTATCTAAAGCGAGATTCGTGCTTGTAAGATGTCTCTTAAAGGTAGATAGTGGCATACCCATTTTCTCAGATAGCTCTCGATATGTTAGCCCTTTTGTTTTAATCGCTTGGCGTAATGCGGCTAGCAAGTATTCGGGAGTCAGATCTCTCATCTACAATTCCTTTTGGCAATGTTACAGCTGTATAGTATTTGTAACAATTTAGAACCGCTTGGCAAGGTATAAGTTCATATTTTTATAAGAAAAACATGAATTAATATACCGAAAAGAGAATTCACACAACAAATGAAAAATTCAATATGAATTCAATTTCATTATAGATATAAAATAATATGCAAAATAAAAGTGAAGCAATTACTCTAAATCATCGTGATTAATTTTAATAGTAACGTAAAGTTGAGAATATAAACCTATTCTCTCTACAAAAATCTAGAATAATTAACCTAAAAGGAACAGAACGGTAAATGCATAATAATTCACCGCTCTCTATTAGCATTTTTGCAATGCTATTCAAGTAGACTAGTCCGCTAGTTTCACTGCAGTACCAAATGCCAAAATTTCCGAAGAACCATCTACGATTGAGCTTGTGGTAAATCGAATCCCTACTATTGCATCGGCACCTTTAGATTCAGCGTCCGCCACCATGCGCTGTATAGCAATATCACGCGCGTCGGTCATCATTTCCGTGTAACCACGAATTTCGCCGCCAACAATGCTCTTGATACCCGCCATGAGGTCACGGCCAATATGCTTTGATTGAACAACATTACCAGTTACAACCCCTCTGATTTCAGAGATCTGCTTGCCAGGAATGCTTTCGGTCGTTGTGTAGATCATTTTTAATCCCTTATAAACGTAAAAATTTATACCCAAGCTACCTTATAACTAACATAAGATGCTAACCAATAAATTGAGAAGACTGATAAACAATACTCTAAATAGCCAAGCTAAAAGTCATTTGGGTATAAATTTTAGCAATAAAAAAGGAGAGCTAATGCTCTCCTTCTCTTAATCCTAAACTGCTAATTAAAGAGCAGCTTTCGCTTTTTCAACTAGAACTGCAAATGCAGCTTTGTCGAATACTGCGATGTCCGCAAGGATCTTACGGTCGATCTCGATAGATGCTTTCTTCAGACCGTTGATGAAACGGCTGTAAGATAGACCATTTTGACGAGATGCCGCATTGATACGTGCAATCCATAGTTGACGGAATTGACGTTTCTTAGCGCGACGGTCACGGTAAGCGTATTGACCAGCTTTAGTAACTGCTTGGAAAGCTACGCGGTAAACACGTGAACGCGCACCGTAGTAACCTTTAGCTTGTTTTAGAACTTTCTTATGACGTGCACGAGCTTGTACACCACGTTTTACGCGAGGCATTATGCTTCTCCTAAACTAAACGATTGATAACTAAAAAGAATTAAGCGTATGGCAACATACGGATTACTGCAGCCACTTCACATTTTGGAAGGATTGCATTCGGACGTAGTTGACGCTTGTTCTTAGTAGTACGCTTAGTCAGGATGTGACGTTTTGTAGCGTGCTTGTACTTAATACCACCAGCAGTTTTCTTAAAACGCTTAGCAGCACCTTTGTTGGTTTTCATCTTAGGCATGATGAATAACTCCGCATTGAGTAGGTTTAATAAACAACGTAATTAGGGCGAACAAAACCCAGCCATATGCCTTTATATAAAGGAAAGCGGCTAGGTTTTAATTACTTGATGAGCCGTTAATTACTTCTTTTTAGGGGCTAGCACCATGATCATCTGGCGACCTTCAATCTTCTTAGGGAAAGATTCAACTACAGCAATTTCTGCAGTATCTTCCTTAAGACGATTTAGAACGTCAACACCGATGTCTTGGTGTGCCATCTCTCGGCCACGGAAGCGAATTGTTACTTTCACTTTGTTGCCTTCTTCAAGGAAACGCGTCAGGTTGCGTAGTTTTACCTGATAGTCTCCAATATCAGTTCCAGGACGGAATTTTACTTCCTTGATCTGGACCTGCTTTTGCTTCTTCTTCTGCTCTTTAGCAGTTTTGCTCTTCTCGAAGAGGAACTTACCATAGTCCATCACACGACAAACAGGTGGCTCGGCGTTAGGACTGATCTCAACGAGATCCATACCAGCTTCTTCAGCAGCTGCAATGGCTTCTTGAATCGATACAACACCAACTGATTCACCGTCAGCGCCTGTTAGTCGAACTTCACGAATACCACGAATTTCACCGTTGATACGGTGCGGGTTTTGTTTTACCGGCTGTTGGCCACGTCTTCCGCCTTTAATAGCTTATTCCTCCAGATTGAGCTTACGGCTAGAGATCTCGTCTTGGATGTATGCAATAAAATCATCCACTTTAAATTTACCAAGATCTTTACCTTTACGAGTACGCACTGCAATTTCGCCAGCTTCCATTTCTTGGTCACCAACAACAAGCATATACGGTACACGCTTCAAAGTATGTTCGCGGATTTTAAAGCCAATCTTCTCATTTCTCAAGTCCGCTTTAGCTCTAATTCCACTTTTTTGTAGTTTTTGTACTATTTCTTGAACATAACCTGACTGTTTATCAGTAATGTTCATAAGAACTGCTTGTTCTGGCGCCAACCAAGTTGGGAAGAAACCAGCATATTCTTCGATAAGGATACCGATGAAGCGCTCTAGTGAACCTAGAATCGCACGGTGAATCATTACCGGTACAAGACGTTCATTGTTTTCACCTACATAAGTTGCACCTAAGCGATCTGGTAGGTTGAAGTCTAGCTGGACAGTACCACACTGCCACGCACGGTCTAGACAATCGTATAGTGTGAATTCAATCTTAGGACCGTAGAACGCACCCTCGCCTTCTTGAATTTCGTATGGAATATCCATCGATTCAAGAGACTGCTTCAATGCTTCTTCAGATTGATCCCAGATTTCATCTGAACCTACACGTTTCTCTGGACGAGTAGACAGTTTCACTACGATGTTGTCGAAACCAAATGTTTGGTACGTATCGTACACCATCTTGATACAGTTTGTTACTTCTTCTTGAATTTGGCTCTCAGTACAGAAAATGTGAGCGTCATCCTGAGTAAAGCCACGTACACGCATAATACCGTGTAGTGCACCAGATGGTTCGTTACGGTGACATGAGCCAAACTCAGCCATACGTAGCGGTAGGTCGCGGTACGATTTTAGACCTTGGTTGAAGATCTGTACGTGACCTGGACAGTTCATTGGCTTAATTGCGTATTCACGGTTCTCAGAAGAAGTTGTGAACATTGCATCAGCGTATTTATCCCAGTGACCTGAGCGTTCCCAAAGAACACGGTCCATCATAAGTGGACCTTTCACTTCTTGGTAACCGTACTCATCTAGCTTAGCGCGGATGAATACTTCTAGATCACGGAAGATAGACCAACCATTGTGATGCCAGAACACCATACCCGGTGCTTCTTGCTGCATGTGGAATAGGTCTAGTTGCTTACCAATCTTACGGTGATCACGCTTCGCCGCTTCTTCTAGGCGAGTTAGGTGCGCTTTCAGTGCTTTCTTGTCGTGGAAAGCCGTACCGTAGATACGTTGAAGCATTTTGTTGTCGCTGTTACCACGCCAGTAAGCACCTGCAACATTCAGCAAAGTGAAGTGTTGACAGAAGCTCATGTTAGGAACGTGAGGACCACGACACATGTCGATGTATTCTTCATGGTGGTAAAGGCCTGGACGATCATCACGAGATACGTTTTCGTCTAGGATTTCCACTTTGTATGGTTCGCCACGTGATTCAAACGTATCACGCGCTTCCTGCCAGCTTACTTTTTTCTTAACCACTTCGTACTTGGTTTTCGCTAGCTCTTTCATACGCTTTTCAATCTTTTCAAGATCTTCTTGCGTTAGAGATTCGTCTAAGTCGATATCGTAGTAGAAGCCATTGTCGATGGTTGGACCGATCGCCATTTTAGCTTGAGGGTAAAGCTGCTTAAGAGCGTGACCAAGAAGGTGAGCACAAGAGTGACGAACGATTTCTAGACCGTCTACTTCATCTTTAACTGTGATGATTTCAAGGCTTGCGTCTTCTTCAATTAGATCACACGCATCAACGCGGTTACCGTTTACACGACCAGCGATAGTTGCTTTTGCAAGACCAGGACCGATCGATTGCGCAACTTCCATAGTAGAAACTGGGTTGTCAAATTGACGCTGACTGCCGTCAGGAAGAGTAATAATAGGCATGCTATGTCCTTTACAGTGGTGTTGCACACCAAGCAACACATGTTATTCAAATTAGAAGCTATTTGTTGAAAATAGTTGAGAGTCAATAAAGGCCTCTCGGTAACACGAATACCGGACCGTTATCGAAAATGGGATTGTACATAGCTCACATTTAGAATGCAAAGCGCGATTTTGTTTTGTCATAAGAACTTAACCGCAGACCCGTCACTACAATCTGATCATGCTTTTTTTAAGAGACCGCATAGCTGATGAATGGAATTGCCCCTCAATGAACTTACACAACAAATTACAATATCCCCTATTACGTGTGAACCGATACAAAGCCTAACACGCTGGGCGAGAGCTCAACGTGCGATTTAGGTATATAGTTGTTTTATAGAGTAGTTTGTATGTAGGTATTCATCATGGTCTATTTCAAATCGCGCTTTATGGTGCTTCTAAGCACCTCGATATGTTCTTTGCAAGCCTTCGCATCAAATGACTTATATGGCCCGCTGCGTTCTTACGCACAATCCCCAATGCAAGTGGTTAGTCACACCAACATACTGCGTTCAGGACATAGTTTGCCCTATGGTTTTGTCGAAGCCTATGGTTCAGGAACCGTGGCAAGTGTTTGGGCTCATACTGATGAATACGCACTGGATTATTACCACAATCAAATCGAATTAGGCAGCAAATGGCAAGTCAGCAACCGTTGGCAGTGGGAGCTCAACTATCGATGGGTCTTTGCCGCTGACAACCATTTAGATGGACTGACGAAAAGCTTCCATAAACTTTTCGGTATCGGACAAAATGGGCGGGATAAAGTAGACAGAGATCGTTTTTACATTTCAATGCCGCAATATGATGTGCTTGAAGATGATTTCGAAGGACAAACACTGGCCAATAACCTATCTACTTACTTACAGTATCAAGTGTTCCAAAATGAACATCACGGCCTATCGATTGGCGGCAGTTTGTATTTTAACGATGTGGCTCACGGCACTTTTCAAGGCAGCAGTTTCGAGCAAGGCTTCCAATTAAACTACAGCTACTTAAGTGATGCTCATGCATTTTATTCGATGATTGGCATGACTTTTCGTTCGGATGACCGTGCCTTGCTCGATCTGCCTTATCGACATAATACGATTGCCATTGCAGGTGGGTACCGTTATGCCTTAGAAGATAACCATCACCTGATGTTGGAATATCATTGGTATCAAGGCTCAACAGAAGGACCCACAGAGTTTGCTGATGCCTCTAATGAACTGGTATTGGGCTATCGATATCTAATGGAAAATTCAGCGCTTGAGTTTTTAGCCGTAGAGAACGCAAGAAACATGGATAACAGTACCGATATCGCTTTCACAATAGGATATCGGTACATATTTTCATCAAGTTGATGAGAGCTATAGATTTAGCGTTGGTGCAACTGCGGCTGCGACTTGAGCATCGGTTGCATTGATCGGCAACGTAAACGAGCGATATTGGTCACCAGCCAAACTGAGCGAACGGTCAATCTCTGCCAAACAATGCATGACCTGTCCTTCCAGAATAAAAGAAAGCTCAATTTCTTTTGATGAGATAAAGCCGTTGTTACGGAACTCTAGCTCTTGATAAATACCAGAGCGAGAGGAAAACGAGCCACCGCGCAAAAAGCCTTTTTCAACATCGGCTTTAACCATAGTGAAACCAGCTTGCTCGATCGCTTGAATAACCCGAGATGCTACTGGTAAAGGTTTCACTTCAATATAGTCACGGTCACGCGGATCAATTGCAAAATCAATATCTAACGTCGTCTCGACCCAAACATGACATTGATTCTTAAGTGCGCTAACCGCAGTAATTGGTGTTTCATCATGCAGTTTTAGCTCAAACGGAACCTGCTTTTCTTCATTAGGTTGAATCACAAAAGGGTCAACTGCTTTCAATTGATCAATAGTGAAGGTTTGGTAACTTACGCTATCATCCACTTCGACTTTCATTTCCGTGTTCAATTTAATCGTAATAGCATCAATTTGTTGTTCGACATCTCCGCCTTTGATATGAACATGCCCTTTCAGCGTCGCTCCTTGAAACACGCTCATTTCGTCCAAAATGGTATCTACTTTTGCAGAGCCGATCCCCAGTGATGCTTTCAATTTTTTAAACATATTTTTCCTTTTTTAGCGACTTTTCTTCTAATAATCGTTTGTTTACACAATTGTTTTCTGCTGTGCAAGCAATAGACCACAAGAAAATGTTTGAATTCAATCATCAAGCCAAATAATGCTCAGCAGCAAGAGTCATTCAGCCCTGCTATAGGATTGTTCGGTCACTAAGCGGTACATTCGTCGAGAAATGTTTGCAATTTGTACCTAAATTAAGCAGTATTTGTATAGTCAAATAAAGGGAAATCATTATGTCTGCACCACTCTATATTCAAATTAAACAATTTATCCTGGATAAAATTGATGCTGGAGAGTGGGTAGTTGGTCATCGCATCGCCACCGAGATTGAGCTTACCGAGCAATTTGGTGTCAGTAGAATGACAGTGAACAAAGCAATTCGGGATTTAGTAAATGAGGGCCGATTACAACGTCGCCCACGCTTAGGCACGTTCGTGTGTGATCCTGGTGAAAAGTCAGAATCTCCCCTGCTAGACATTCGAAACATTGCCGAAGAAGTCAGCGATAGAGGGCGAAAGTATGGCAGTAAAGTGCTCAAACAGATTGCCATAAAAGCAGATGACAACATTGCGACAAAACTCGGCGTTATGCTAGGCACGACAGTGTTTTACAGTGAAATTATTCACTATGAAGACCAAACGCCGATTCAATTGGAGCTCCGCTGGGTGAATAGCCAATATGCCCCGAGTTATTTAAATCAAGACTTCACACAAATCACTCCAAATCAATACCTGTCAGATAATTGCCCACTCAGCGCGATAGAACATACTGTAGAGGCAATTGTGCCTGAAAGCCGTATTAAGCAAGACTTAAAAATGCAAGCCAATGAACCTTGCCTTCTCTTGAATCGCAGAACGTGGAGCCAAGATAAGTTAGTCAGTACCGCCCTACTTTATCACCCTGGTAACAAATATAAGCTGAGCTCAAAAGTGCTCATTTAAGGACAAGGTTTGTCCTCTAGATCTACGTTTTGATCACATTTTAGCAACATCAATCTTGTCAGTGTTCTTATTTTGCTCTATTTATTTGTATATACATTTAATGATACAAATAAACACAGGGACACAAACATGGATTTGCTGATTGAAAACGCACGTCTAGTTACCATGCAATCGGGAGAATGCGGATACCTTCCAACGCCTCCAGCGCGCATTGGTATTCAATCTGGAAAAATCGTTGCGATCAGTACTTGTGCCATTGGTGAAGACGCACCGCAAACCGAGTCTCTGCTGTCTGCCCAACATTACGCTCAGAGTATCGACCTTCAAGGCAAGTTAGTTCTGCCAGGTTTGATCGACTGCCACACTCATCTTATTTACGCGGGCAATCGTGCCAACGAATTTGAAATGCGCTTAAACGGCGTGCCATATCAAGAAATTTCCAAACAAGGCGGTGGGATACTTTCAACGGTGCATGCGACGCGTTCAGCAACCGAAGCGCAATTAGTTGAGTTAGCGTTGCCACGTTTAGACGGGCTACTCGCGAGCGGCGTCACTTCTGTCGAAGTGAAATCAGGCTACGGATTGACACTGAATGATGAAGTAAAAATGCTCCGTGCAGCCAAAATGCTTGAACAAGAGCGCAAAGTTAAAATCACCACTACACTTCTCGCCGCTCACGCCATTCCGCCAGAGTTCCAAGGTCGTGCAGATGATTATATTGAGCACATTTGTCAGGACATAATCCCTGTTGTCGCAAAGGAAGAATTAGCTACGAGTGTCGATGTTTTTTGTGAATCGATTGGTTTCAATCTTGAACAAACAGAAAAAGTGTTTGTAGCTGCAAAACGCCACGGCTTAAAGGTTAAAGGGCATACTGAGCAACTTTCTAATCTCGGTGGTACAGCCCTCACTGCGCAATACAACGGTCTGTCAGCGGATCACATCGAGTTTTTAGATGAGCAAGGTGTTAAAGCACTTGCTCGATCAAACACCGTCGCCACTCTATTGCCTGGCGCTTTTTATTTTCTAAGAGAAACTCAGTTACCACCGATTGAGTTGTTGAGAGAGCATAACGTGCCGATGGCAATTGCTACGGACGTCAACCCAGGTACATCACCATTTTCTGATCTCACACTCATGCTGAATATGGCGTGCACACTATTTCGCCTTACACCGCAAGAAGCACTGCGTGGTGTAACGCAACATGCAGCCAAAGCTCTGGGTTATCAAAACTCACGTGGCGAAATCAAAGTAGGGTTTGATGCGGACTTCTCTATCTGGGATATCGAAAGCCCTGCGGATTTAAGCTATCAAGTCGGAGCAAAACGTCTGGTAGGTCGTATAGTAAATGGTGAATACATTTCACACGGAGGCCAATAATATGTCTCAATTCGACCTACACTCTCCCCTATTTCATTGGCAAGGCCGTCATGATGCCGAGGACGGCAAGCTTGGTCAGCGAATTCATCACGTTGTTCAACGCCAAAAAGCAGATGAGTTGAGTGCCGTTGCGCATGGCGTCTCATTACTCGGTTTTGCTACCGACGCTGGCGTTGCGAGAAACAAAGGACGCATTGGCGCGAAAAAAGCGCCAGACTTAATCCGACGAGCACTCGCTAATTTAGCATGGCACCAAGACGCCCCACTATATGACTTAGGTACTGTGGTGTGTGAAGACGACTTACTGGAGGAGAGCCAAGCTCTATGTGCAGCAACCATTTCAAGCGCACTGCCCCATACGCCAGTCATCGTGCTGGGTGGTGGGCATGAGATTGCGTGGGCCTCCTTTTCCGGCTTAGCGGGGTATTTTAAAGAGCACTATCCAGAGAAGAAACCTAAAATCGGCATTATCAATTTCGATGCGCATTTCGATTTGCGCGCATTTGAGAGTAACCTCGCCGACATAAGACCAAGCTCTGGTACACCCTTCAACCAAATTCATCATTTTTGTCAACGTAACGATTGGGACTTTCATTACGCTTGTATTGGTGTAAGCCGTAGTAGCAACACTAAAGCGCTATTTGAAAAAGCAGATGCGTTAAATGTTTGGTATGTAGAGGACAATCAGCTCTGCTACTTAAACCACAGTTATCACTTAACTCAGCTTCAGCATTTTATTGACGACTGTGACTACCTCTATTTGACCATTGATCTAGATGTATTTCCTGCCGCAACCGCACCTGGAGTCAGCGCACCAGCAGCTCGGGGAGTGAGTTACGACACTATTGCACCCTTTTTAGAGCGAATTCTTCATTACAAAAATAAGCTAATGCTGGCTGATATCGCCGAATACAACCCAAATTATGACGTCGATAGTCAAACTGCACGATTAGCTGCCCGTTTGTGTTGGGATATCGCCAACGCGATGGCGGAAAAACAGCACAAACCATAATGCATCCCAGATGCCACTGATTATTACGACCAAGCAAGTACTTGGTCATCACGAGAAACTAAAGGAGTCTGAAATGACACAGCGCCAGGGACAAGATCCACGACTTGATACAAGCAGAACAATTCGTGCACCTCACGGAGATAAACTGCGCGCAAAATCTTGGCTAACCGAAGCCCCTCTTCGTATGCTGATGAACAACCTTGATCCTGATGTTGCAGAACATCCACATTCACTGGTTGTATATGGCGGCATTGGCCGAGCAGCGCGAAACTGGGAATGTTACGACAAGATTGTTGAAGTACTTGAAAGACTCGAAGATGACCAAACGCTTTTAGTTCAATCAGGCAAGCCTGTTGGTGTTTTCCCTACTCATAAAAATGCCCCACGCGTGCTTATCGCAAACTCAAACCTTGTTCCGCATTGGGCAAACTGGGAACACTTCAACGAGCTAGATAAACAAGGCTTGATGATGTACGGCCAAATGACCGCTGGCAGCTGGATATACATTGGATCGCAAGGTATCGTACAAGGCACATACGAAACGTTCGTATCTGTTGCAAAAAAACACTTTGACGGTGAAGCAAAGGGCCGTTGGATTCTAACAGGTGGTCTCGGTGGCATGGGTGGTGCTCAACCTCTCGCTGGTACAATGGCGGGCTTCTCCATGATTGCAGTAGAGTGTGATGAATCACGTATCGATTACCGCCTACGTACAGGCTATGTCGATAAGAAAGCGGCTTCTTTAGATGAAGCGCTAGCTATCATTAAAGAGTCAGACACACCAATATCGGTTGGCCTACTAGGTAATGCAGCAGACGTTTTCTCTGAGCTGGTAGAACGTAATATCACGCCTGATGTCGTAACAGACCAAACGTCTGCACACGACCCGCTCAATGGCTATTTACCACAAGGCTGGAGCATGTCTCACGCAGCAGAAATGCGTTTGCAAGATGAAGCAATGGTCGTAAAAGCCGCGAAAAAATCCATGGCTGTGCAAGTTCAAGCGATGTTAGAGCTGCAAAATCGCGGCGCCGCAACACTCGACTATGGCAACAACATCCGCCAGATGGCCTTGGAAGAAGGCATAGAAAACGCATTTGATTTCCCTGGCTTCGTTCCAGCCTACATTCGTCCTCTATTCTGTGAAGGTATCGGTCCTTTCCGTTGGGCTGCTCTCTCTGGCGATCCTGAGGACATTTATAAAACCGACCAAAAAGTAAAAGAGCTAATTCCAGATAATCCGCACTTACATAACTGGCTAGATATGGCTCGCGAACGCATCCAGTTCCAAGGTTTACCTGCGCGTATTTGCTGGGTTGGTCTTAAAGATCGTGAGCGTCTTGGTCAAGCATTCAACGAAATGGTGAAAAATGGCGAACTTAAGGCGCCCGTTGTCATTGGTCGAGACCACTTAGACTCTGGCTCTGTAGCAAGCCCGAACCGTGAAACCGAAGGTATGATGGACGGTTCTGACGCCGTATCAGACTGGCCATTATTAAACGCGCTACTCAACACGGCGGGCGGCGCAACTTGGGTTTCACTACACCACGGTGGTGGCGTAGGTATGGGCTTCTCGCAACACTCAGGTATGGTTATCTGCTGTGACGGCAGTGAAGATGCCTCAGAACGTATTGCCCGCGTGCTGCATAACGACCCAGCAACAGGCGTGATGCGTCATGCTGATGCGGGATACGATATCGCTAAACAATGTGCAGCAGAGCAAGGGCTAGATTTGCCAATGCTCAACGAAGAACTGAAGAAGCTCAAGTAAGGATGAAAGAGATGTTAAATTTAACGCTAAAGCCAGGTCATATTAGCTTAAACGAACTACGCCAAGTGAGCCGTTCACCAGTCAACCTTACTTTGGATCCTGAAGCCATTCCGGCCATTGAAGAAAGCACACAGGTCGTAGACCGAGTCATCGCGGAAGATCGAACGGTTTACGGAATTAACACTGGTTTTGGGCTATTGGCTAACACACGAATAGCACCAGAAGATTTAGAAACACTGCAACGCAGTATCGTTCTCTCTCATGCGGCAGGTATCGGTGAGTTTATGTCAGATGAAACGGTTCGTCTGATGATGGTATTAAAAATCAATAGTCTGTCTCGTGGCTTTTCTGGGATTCGCCTAAAAGTCATTAATATGCTGACCGACCTAGTCAACGCACAAGTTTACCCTTGCGTACCTAAAAAGGGCTCTGTTGGCGCATCAGGTGACTTAGCTCCTCTAGCCCATATGAGCACAGTATTACTGGGAGAAGGACAAGCTCGCCACAACGGTAATATCATTTCCGGGCAAGAAGCTTTAAAAATCGCAGGTCTAGAGCCTATCACTCTGGCGCCAAAAGAAGGCTTAGCGCTACTAAATGGGACTCAGGCATCCACAGCGTTCGCATTGGAAGGCCTGTTTATCGCGGAAGACCTTTTCGCGTCAGCAACCGTTTGTGGTGCAATGTCTGTTGAAGCCGCTCTCGGCAGCCGACGTCCATTCGATCCGCGCATTCACCGTGTACGTGGTCATCGCAGCCAAATGGACGCAGCACTCGCATACCGTCATTTGTTAGACACATCGAGTGAAATAGGTGATTCGCACACTAACTGTGAAAAAGTACAAGACCCGTATTCTTTGCGCTGTCAGCCTCAAGTGATGGGTGCGTGTTTACAGCAAATCCGCAATGCGGCGGAAGTACTACAAGTAGAAGCGAACTCCGTATCAGATAATCCGTTGGTGTTTGCTGAAGATGGTGACATCATCTCTGGCGGTAACTTCCATGCGGAGCCTGTTGCAATGGCAGCCGACAACCTAGCACTTGCGATTGCCGAGATCGGCAGCTTGTCTGAACGTCGTATGGCATTACTTATCGATAGCGCGCTATCAAAACTGCCACCGTTCTTAGTCGACAATGGTGGTGTGAACTCTGGTTTCATGATTGCTCAGGTTACCTCTGCTGCGTTAGCAAGTGAAAACAAAACACTCGCTCACCCAGCGTCAGTAGACAGCTTGCCAACATCTGCAAACCAAGAAGATCACGTGTCAATGGCAACATTCGCGGCTCGCAGATTGAAAGAAATGGGCGAAAACACTCGCGGTATTCTGGCTGTCGAATACCTCTCAGCAGCACAAGGCCTAGACTTTAGAGCGCCAAACAAGTCCTCTGAGCGTATTGAGATTGCGAAACAAATGTTGCGTGAAAAAGTATCGTTCTACGATAAAGATCGCTACTTTGCGCCGGACATTGAACAGGCAAACACTCTGCTTAAGCTGGCTATCCACAACACGCTCATGCCAGAGAGCTTGTTACCAAGTATTCAATAATTAAGCATAACTGGCATTTCATCGAATAAACAGATGATGACTTGAAGGCTCTACGTTCTGCGTGGAGCCTTTTTACATACGATTAAACATGTTGATGGCACTGTTTATGAACGCCTGTCTACTTTGATGGCTATACTTTAAAAGATAGGCGAGCGAAAAGGTCGTTGTTTATTGCTTTCACAAATAAAAGCGTTGCTAAAGTATGCGTTTTTAACGGTTTATCCGCCGAAATAGTGTCTTATTGTTAGGATACGGTGAAGTTTTCACTGGATGGACCATTGCTACGCAGATATTCGCATATAATCCCACACAGTTTTGGTTACTACGTAAAAATTATGTTTCTAACACCTTATTTTTCAAACACTAATCACCAGTTTCAGTTCACTCGCGAACAAGCAAGCCACTTTGCAAAACGTGTCGCAGGTGACTACAACCCAATTCATGATGAAGACAACAAACGCTTTTGTGTCCCTGGGGATTTACTTTTCGCAGTGCTCCTTAGTAAAGAAGGCGTTAGCCAAAAGATGCGTTTTAACTTCTCTGGCATGGTAAACGATGGTGTAGCACTTCATATTGAAAATAAGTGTGACAAAGAAAGCGCTGTTGTTGACGAGGCAGGTAAAGAATACTTACACATGTCCCGTGAAGGTGAAACTAACCACGATCCGGCATTTATTGAGCATGTAGTGACAAATTACGTGCAATTTTCTGGTATGAACTTCCCTCACATCATGGTTCCTCTTATGGAAGAGAAGCAAATGATGATTAACTGCCAGCGTCCATTAGTTATTTATGAAAGCATGGAAGTCGAATTTTCACGCTTAGACCTTACGCATCCAGAGGTGGATTTCACTGGCGCAACATTCGATGTAGAAGGAAAACGAGGTGTAGTCACCTTAAACTTTGCGTTCAAAGAAGACGGTGAAGTCGTTGGTAAAGGTATTAAGCGCATGGTTGCAAGTGGCTTGAAGCCATATGACCAAGAAGCGGTTGACGACCTTGTACGCCGCTTTAATGAACGTAAGGATGCATTCCTAGCAAAGTTCGTTAAGGCAGCCTAGTCGACTGCCCTATCAGAAGCGCACAAAAAACGTGTTTACTAAAAGAAAGCCCAACGTCGACCGTTGGGCTTTCTTTTTATGTCTCATCCAAACAAAACTAAACGCAATGCTTAGAGCCAACGACGAACATGGTTTTTATAATCCACATACTCTTCACCAAACAATCGCTCTAAAACGCGTTCCTCAGGCTTGATTTGAAACCGATTCATATAACTGACAAATATCACGCCACAAAGCACCACACTCAAGTGCTGCCACCACAAACCAGTTGCTATGATTAGAAGCAATAATGCCGTGTACATAGGGTTGCGTGAAAAGGCAAACACACCAGTTCTTACAACAGAAGATGCCGCTTCAGGTTTTACTGGGTTCACTGTGGTTTTTACTTTGCGAAATTCATACACGCCAGCAATGCCCATGTAGCCAGACAACAAAGTTAATACACCTACTACAAATTCAACAAAGGGGACTCGAATGTTCATGCTCGGCGTCAAAACTTTAAGTCCGTACATCAAAAGTATGACTAGCAAAAACACCGCAACAGGTGGGACTTTGAGTTCAAGTTTTCTCAAGATTCATATCCTTTGAAAGGGTCTAAGTACGGTTTCTAAAAAGCCCAGTAAAACTGGGCTTGATTTAGTCCGATTACAACAAAGTTAACAATGCCTGAACGGGATGCTTGGGCTTCGTTCCTTCAAAGCGTTTCACTTGGCTGCGGCAAGAATAGCCTGTAATCAAACATCTCTCGCTATCCAACTTATCTAAGCTTGGCTTCCAGCTTAAATTGTAAATGTCTTTCGACATCGACAACTTATCAACCTCATGACCAAACGTACCCGCCATACCACAACAACCAACAGGTACCGTATTCAAAACTGCACCAAAGTGAGCAAAAATAGCGCCCCACTCTTTTTCCGCATTTGGCATTTTGGTTTTTTCAGTACAGTGCGCAAACAGATACCAAGGTTCCTGCGCCTTATGCTCTCCGCTTTCAAACGCTTCTAGTCTTGGGTAAAGCCATTCGTGGGCTGTTAGTACATCGAAATTACCTCGCTTACTGCCAAGCACTTCAGCGTATTCATCTCGATAACACAGCACCAAAGCAGGATCGACGCCAACTAATGGAATATCCAGATCCGCTACCATCGCCAAGAACTTCGCTGTGTCGGCTGCTGTGTCCTTAAACTGACGTAAAAACCCTTTAATGTGTTGTGCTTTACCATTCGGCTTAAACGGCAGAAGCACCGGATTCATACCCAGCTTTTTCAATAACTTAACGAAGTCTTCAACGACATCAGCGTCGTAGTAACTAGTGAATGGGTCTTGAACAATTAAAACATGCTTGCTCTTTTCAGACGAAGACAAACCACTGAGCGCTTGCAGATCATAAGGCGTTGTCAGCGACTCTACTCGTTGTTTCAAGGTGGGTACTGATAACAACGGCGCATCGACATACCCGACCGTAGATGCCGTTAAACTTTTCACCCACGACTGCTTCAAAACACCATTTACGACACCTGGCGCTTTCGCCATCATCGGCAGCATAGTCTCAATGTTCGCAACCAGATAGTCTTTTGCAGGACGTTGGTAACGAGAGTGATAGATGTTTAAAAAGCGCGAGCGAAAGCTCGGAACATCGACTTTAATCGGACACTGACTCGCACACGCTTTACACGCCAAACAACCATTCATCGCTTCATACACTTCGTGAGAGAAGTCATACTCGTGACGACGATTGATAGAATGACGTACGCGGTCAATCATGGTTTTGATTGATGTTTTGTTTTCTAGTGTTTGCTTTTCTAAGTCAAGAATATCAATGCCTTGCTCAGTAAGCTGACGCAACCACTCGCGAACCAAACCCGCACGACCTTTCGGTGAATGACGACGATCGGCTGTTACTTTCATCGATGGACACATTGGCGAGCTGGTATCGTAGTTAAAACACAAACCGTTACCGTTACATTCCATCGCTTGTTTAAAGCTGTCACGTACTTGAACGTCAATCTGACGGTCATAGTAACCACGTTTGGTATCGGTAACTTTGACAAGCTCTGCATCACTATCCAGCGGTGTACAGATTTTGCCCGGGTTCATTTTGTTGTGTGGATCGAATGCCGCTTTCACACGTCTCAGTTCAGTAAACAACTCGTCGCCGAAAAACTCAGGGCCATATTCTGAACGGAAACCTTTGCCGTGTTCACCCCACATCAAACCGCCGTATTTCGCCACCAGCTTGACCACTTCATCAGAAACTTCGTGCATCAATGCTTCTTGGTGCGGGTCACACAAATCCAACGCAGGACGTACGTGAAGCACCCCAGCATCGACGTGACCAAACATGCCGTAATTCAGAGACTTGCTGTCTAACAGTTCTCGAAACTCTACAATGAAGTCCGCCAGGTTTTCTGGTGGCACACAGGTATCTTCAGCGAATGCGACCGGTTTAGCACGACCTTTTGCTGCGCCTAACAAACCCACCGCTTTTTTACGCATGTTGTAAATACGCCCAATGCTCGCTACATCGTTACAAACTTGGTAGCCGATAATGCCCGCTTCTTCTGTTTCCAACATGGTATCGAGCTTGGCGGTCAACGCTGCAACCTGAGCAGCAACTTCCTCTTCGTCCTGACCTGCGTATTCCACCATATTGATGCCAAGCATCTCTTTATTTGGAACATCGGTAAGTAAATCGCTCACGGTGTGCCAAACGATATCTTGCTTCGCGAGATTAAGCACTTTTGAGTCAACGGTTTCTACAGACAGCGCTTTCGCCTCTACCATAAACGGTGCATTACGCAGTGCAGAATCAAAGCTGTTGTATTTAACGTTAACCAACGTACGCGCTTTCGGAATTGGCGTCAGGTTCAGCTTTGCTTCGGTAATAAATGCCAATGAACCTTCCGCGCCGCAAAGTACTCGTGTGATATCGAAACGGTCACCGTCTTCATTCAAGGCATTTTTTAAATCGTAGCCCGTTAAAAATCGGTTAAGAGGAGGAAACTTATCTACGATCTGCTGGCGTTTTTCACGACATACGGATTCCGTTACACGTAGCGCCTTGGCAGCAAACTCGCCTTCTTTTGGGTAACCATGGGACAAGTCCGACTCTAAAATTGAACCATCAGCAAACACCGCTTGTAGCGACAAAACATGATCGGATGTTTTTCCGTATTTCAGAGAGCCTTGACCAGAAGCATCGGTGTTGACCATGCCGCCAATCGTTGCACGGTTACTGGTAGATAAGTCTGGAGAGAAGAAGTAGCCATAAGGGCGAACAGCGTCATTTAACTGGTCTTTCACTACACCAGTTTGTACACGAACCCAGCCTTCTTTCTCATTAATCTCAAGCACTTTGTTCATGTGACGAGACATATCCACCACAATACCTTTGGTTAGCGACTGACCATTGGTCCCTGTGCCGCCACCACGAGGTGAAAAGGTAATTCGTTCGTACTTTTCTTTATTGCTCAGTTTCCCGAGGAGAGAAACATCTTCTGTCGTTTTGGGATGAACGACAGACTGAGGAAGTTGCTGGTAAACACTGTTGTCAGTGGCAACCGCTAGTCGGCTTGAATATTGGCTTTCGATATCACCAGTGAATCCGGCGTGCTCAAGCTCTTTCAGAAAACTAAGAACAAGAGGATCGACATCAGTTTGCGAGTGTAATCTTGGTAACATTTGCTTCCTGCCCCTACGACGCTGATCCGATCAGCTGCGGGTTATGTAATTATTTGCTCACTTCTCATACAAATTGGCGCTAAGCGAAAAAAAAACACCACAAAAGAGTTAGTGAAGTAATATTCTTTGAATTTCGTCACTTTACAACATTTAAAAAGACGAGCAAATCAGAATCTCGATACAATAATTAAACTTATGCTTTATTTTTTCACGCTTGATGCCTTACATTGGGGAACGAATCGCGTTTCTAGATGAGTTTTCAGAATGAAAAAAAATAAAATTGTGACCACTGAAGATATCCTTCTCAAACTTTGCCAGTCTGTTTCTGGCGTACTTACTTCGGCGACATCTTCTCAAGTAAATTATTCAGCAATGGTGCAAAAAATCCACAAGACTAGCCTCAAACCAGATTTTGGCTGTTTTGTTCTGTTTGATGGCGGATTTACCGGGCTAGTTGTGATTAATTTTACGGCAAAAGCCGCACTGGAGATCTACACGAACTACATGCGTAATATGGGCATGCCAGAAGAAGAACTGGCAATATCTCATACTTCTGACGAGGTAGGCGATGTTCTGGGTGAACTCATGAATCAACTGGTCGGAGACTTCACTAATAAAATTCGTAAAGACCTGCAAACGAACATCACACAAAACCAACCAAAAATGCTAGCGCTGAATAAGCAAGTTATCTTACAAGTTGATACCAACCTTGACCGCCCTCAAGCGCGCAGAGTGACGTTCTCCACCGAAAACAACAATATTTTCTATCTCGAACTAGCAATGGATAAAACTGAGTTCATCCAACTGGAAGAGTTTGAAGTTGCTGAAGACGAAAACCCAGACGACATTTTAGAGGCAACACGTAAACAGTTGGCTGAGAAAGAATCTAAATCGTCGGGATCAAACGATGATGCCGATGACTTGCTCAACCAGCTCGGGTTGTAATTCTAACGAATCTTAATGAAGAATGGCTTCTTAGACACAAGTACGACTTCATACTGATTACGACGAACTAAAACGCCAGCCTCGCTTAATGCGAGGCTTCTTTTTATGTGCAGAAATTATCTTCAGTCCCACCTTGTATTTCGTTTTTATGTCAAAAAAGGTAATATGTCTGACTTCATAAATTTTCTGCTTTCGTTACTGGTTGTCGATGGATAAACAAAAAGCTCTGAAAAAAATCGCCAAGTGCTTAGAACTGGGCAATTCCGCTAATGTGAATGAGGCTGCCAATGCTATCAAAATGGCACATCGCCTCATGCTTAAATATGGTCTCGATAAAGACGATATTGAGTTCATCAGAATGGGAAAAACACAATCTTCTCATCTGCTACCAGCGAACATCAGTTCTACCATATTGCGAGTGATTCGCGGCATTAACACAAAATTCGGTGTCGAAGCAGTATTGTTGAATCACAAAGGGCTCAAACGTGTCGAATTTATCGGTGAAGCAGATCGCGCTATTTTTGCTGCATTTGCTTTCGATATTGTTTATCGCGAGATGAACGAAAGTACCGGACAATTCCGAAACAGCTTTGCTGGCACCGGCACCTCTTCTCAGGAAGTGACTCGCCGTGTGAACTCATTTGTATCTGGCTGGGTGGAAGGCGCGATTGAAAAATTGCCAATTATTTCTCCAGATGAAGAGTCGGCCAATAAAATTAATGACTATATTGATAAAGAATTCCAAAACATTGACCGCGAAACGTTCAAGAAGCAATTGAAAGAAGCGATGAAAAACCTAACTGAAGACTACGAAGTGGGCTTAAAGAAAGGTAGAAAGGTTTCAGTTAATCGTGGAGTGGGCGGCGAACAAGCACGCAAAATGTTGGGCGATTCATCGAAATAGCCAGAATAGTAAAGGATTCACATAAGCAGCAATGACTTCGATGTCGATGGGGCTTACTTTGAGAGCTTTGGCAGTATTGATAGGAATTTTCTTACAGAAACTCTTATCAATCTTACTTTCTCATAACAAATATTAATGCTTGTTTATTCATAATTCGCATCCCATTATGAGGCATGGTTTCGCCTCAGTTTTATACGGAGATTTTCCCTTGAAAAAGATGCCTATTGCACTAGCTCTAGTGCTAGCTCTTACTGGCTGTCAAGCCACTCAACGCCAAAATGCAACAACGGGTGAATACGAAACTAACTCCACCACGCAAGGCGCGCTTATTGGTGCGATCGCTGGCGCAGCAATCGGCCTAGCAACGGGTGATGATGCTAAAGAACGTCGTCAGCATGCACTCATTGGTGCAGCCGCAGGCGGAGCGACTGGCGCTGGCGTTGGTTACTACTTTGACCAACAAGAAGCGGAATTACGTCGCGCTTTGCTAAACTCTGGCGTACAAGTTCAGCGTGTTGGTGAAAATCAGCTTTTACTGCGTATGGAAAACGGTATCGGCTTCTCTTCAAGCTCTTACCAACTTGATGCTAGTATCCATAATACTCTAAGCGGTGTTGCTCGCATCCTAGTTGAGTACCCAGATACCAGTCTCGTTATTGATGGTTACACGGATAGCACAGGCAGTGAGTCATACAACCAAACGTTGTCAGAGCGCCGTGCAGAGTCCGTACGTCAATTCCTAGTATCTCAAAACGTTGCACCTGGTCGTGCAATTGCACGCGGCTACGGCGAACGTAACCCAATTTGCTCAAACCAAACTTCTGAAGGTCGTGCGTGCAACCGTCGTGTTGAAATCCAGATCTTGCCACTGAAGTAATTTGGTTGCACCATAACGGTAATAATAAAAAATTACCGGAGCAGGCCTAACCATTATCGTTAGGCCTGACATATTAATGTCTGTCAAAACGTCTGCCCTACTCTGCTTATTTAGCCTCAGCTTTTCTGGCTACTCACTTGCCTCTCAAGCTCCAAATGACCCCATCGAACAATACGAGTACGCACAACAATTATTGGCATCAAACAAAGCTGAAGCCTCACCAGAAACGCGCTACTGGCTAGAGCAATCCGCCAACCAAGGTTACCTCCCTGCGCAAAAACAGCTCGCGAACGACTTTGCTAAAGGGATAAATGGCGAAAAAAATGAAACACAAGCGTTATATTGGCTAACCTCTATCGCACTCAATGACCCAACCGATCGTGGCTTTCTTCTCGCCGATTTTATTCAGCGCAATCCAGATAAGGTCACAACTGCTCAATTGACTGAAGCCTTGTATCAAATGGCTTCTCAGCATAATCCAGCAGCAGAACAAGCTTATAATCAACTGTTAGAGCAGCGCTTCAACCAACTGCGAGCTAAACAAGTCTCCCAAATAAAGTCGCTCGATAAAAAGGCTGAGCAAGCACAGGAAGAGAAAAGCACAGTTGCAAACCCCAAAGTAGAACACTCGCAGTTTTTATGGCTGATCTGGCTAGCGGCGATACTCATCATCAGCGGCTTAAGTTTTCTCGTAATCAAGAAACTTAAGCAGAATAGAAAAGCGCTTGAAGCCAAAGAGGAAAGCCAAAATCAACGAATGGCGAAAAAAATAAAAGAGCTAGAGTTTACGAACAAGCAACTGAAACGCCAGCTAGAGAAAGTATTCAAAGAATTTAAGAAATCCAAAACCCAGGCAGAGAACCATAAGCTAAGCGTCGCGTGTGCTATGTTTGGCTACACACCACAACACATCCCTGATTTACAAGCAATCAAGCTACGCTATAGACAGCTATCAAAGCTTTATCATCCTGACACAAGAGGCAGTGAAGAAGAAATGAAGCGACTCAATCATGCCTTTAAGCTCGTCTCACAAAATGTTACAAAACAGTAAAAATAGGTCAGGATACTTTGGCTAGCATGCTTTTAGACCTATATAATCAAGCGCCGCAATCGATCTCCCTCTCAAACAAATTAACAGACATTTAACTTAAGTCGCGCTTTTATGCCATAATGCCCGGCGCAAAATAACACCTAACGACTCAAATTAATCTAGGTGGGGAGAAAATCAATGTTCACTGAAGAAGGCACCTGTGATTGGTGTAAAAAACCTAGCCTTGTAACTCGTCACGATTATTTAGATGGCAAGCACCACTACTCATGTAAAGCTTGTTACGACATGGCGAAAATCGACGTGCGCCTATTTAACCAAGGCGAATTACAAATGCGCGAACGCTTGCAACGAGCGAGCTAAGCAAGACGGAATCAACGGAACTGATTTTCAAAGGCGCCTCTTAAGGCGCTTTTTTGATCGGCCAAGCCCTATTTCCAATCTCTATCTCGTATTCCCTCCTATCTTACATAGCACGTCGCATCGGTTATCAGCCCTCTCCCACTGTATACAAACCATTGTCCGTGAAAAACACCTGTATATACAGTAGTAAACCCCTGTATGTCTCTCGTCCAGTTTTCTACTCACCTCACATTTTTAAATTGATGTTAGACATATCAAAAATGAAAAACAACCACATAAATTCAATTACTTAGAATCAAATCCTTTTATTTCCTTCTCAAAAAACCGCAAATAACTTTTGAGAAACTGGTTGATCAGGTCACCAAAACAAACTACTGTATACACATACAGCATGTATAAAGGAACAGTAAGATGCAGTTACAAAGTCAATCTCATACATACTCTCGTTACAACGTATTGGCACAAGCAACTAAGCCCATGGCCGTTTCGGATCAGCTTCTATCTAAGCTGGCTGTTTTATCGCAGCAGAAACAATGGATTTTGTTTACAGCAGACTGCCCTCGTCCAGACTTTGAACAACTCACTGCTTCTAATATTTGCTGTAAAAACGTTATTCAAATGAAGCCCTCTCAACAGCTTTCAGAAGTCGAGATCGTGATAAAAGCCATCTGCTCAGGCAATGCCAGTGCTGTTGTCGCATCCAATAAAATTGCACTTATGAATCAATCTATGTTGCGCGACATGGCGCAGCGCTATCAGTGTGAAGTCTTTTTCGTCGAAGGCAGAGTTAATAAGTACCACTAATAAGTTCGACGTTATCCATCCTGCATCTCGCCTCCTTTTTAAGGGGGCTTTTTTTGTATTAAAGAAAACAGGCAAACGTTTGCTTTTTCTCTGGCGAGTTAAAATAGTTCTGGTATGATGCCCACATTCGATTTATTCAGCGCCCACATTTTGCTGAATATCTTCTCTTTCTGACGTTTGATTAAGATGATAGGAATGTCGCAATGAGCCTTGCTAATCAAGTACTTGCCGTCAATGACGACCTGCCAATTCGCACCCATAAACCCGTTCATAGTGGAAAAGTTCGTTCAGTTTACTGGTTAACTGAAGAAGACAGCGCCCGACTGATCAAAGAAAAAGGATACAATGTCGCTCCAGATGCGCCTTTGGCTATCATGGTGATTAGCGACCGAATCTCTGCATTCGATTGTATTTGGCATGCTGAAGGTGGTCTTAATGGTGTCCCGGGTAAAGGGGCTGCGCTTAATGCGATTTCTAATCACTGGTTCAAACTGTTCAAAGAAAATGGCTTAGCAGATAGCCATATTCTAGACATTCCTCACCCTTTTGTTTGGATTGTACAAAAAGCCAAACCGGTAAAAATCGAAGCCATCTGCCGCAAATACATCACGGGTTCGATGTGGCGCGCTTACGCAAATGGCGAGCGCGAGTTTTGTGGAATCCAACTTCCTGAAGGGTTAGAAAAAGACAAAGCACTGCCAGAGTTGCTAATGACCCCATCCACAAAAGGCATTCTAAAAGGCATTCCCGGTGTGCCAGAAGCGGATGACGTTAATATTACTCGTCAAAATATCGTAGACAACTACGAAGCATTTAACTTCTCAAGTGCGGACGATATCGCACTCTACGAAAAACTGCTGAAAGAAGGCTTTAACGTTATCAGTCAAGCATTAGAAGCAATTGACCAAATCTTTGTCGATACCAAATTCGAATTTGGTTATGTTCATGATGCTGCTGGCAATGAAAAGCTGATTTACATGGATGAAGTGGGTACACCAGACTCGTCTCGTATATGGGATGCTAAAGAGTACCAAGCAGGTCACATCGTAGAGAACTCAAAAGAAGGTTTCCGCCAGTTCCTACTTAACCACTTCCCTGACCCAGATATCTTGCTAAATAAAGAACGTATGCCAGAGCGTGAAGCACTCGCTCGTGATAATGCTTTACCCGTCGAATCTTTGATGGCGATTTCGAGCACCTACATTGGTATTGCCGAGAAGATTACAGGCAAGCCGATTCATTTGAGTGAGAATCCGAAAGCGGAAATCATCGAAGTTCTGAGCAAAGAATACGGATTGATTGACTAGCACTGTCGCTAGATTGCTAAATGCTTTCCAATAAAAAGTCCGCACTAGCTTGCGGACTTTTTTCGTATTAGGCTCAGTTTAGCCGATATTTAACGTAGTGCCATCTGTTGTAGAGGCTGACTTGGTCGTCACCTGATATGTTTTGTCTTTAATCGTTGATACGAAATACCAGGTCGACTCTGCCTTGTCGGGCGTAAAAGTAACGCGCATAAAGCCACGCTGTTTGATGTCTGCCCACTGTAATTCTGACACTAAGTGCGGCAGCGTGTATTCCATTTGAGCGATCGCAACAGGGTCTAACGCGAGGTAGGCCTCTAACCCAGGGGAACTCACAGAGCTAGTCGCAAACTCTACCCCGATAGGATGCTTAGATACGTCTTTAAGCTCACTTGCCCATGCGTTGTGCGTATCTCCTGCCAAACAGACAAAGTTACCACTGCTGGCTTTGGCCAGTTGATAAACGTTCTCTCGCTCAACGTAGTAACCATCCCATGCATCTAGGTTATATGGCAAAGCAATGGTATCTAAACTTGGGTCAGAGAGATAACCCGTAATCGCAGAGTTTACCGCTAATAACGCCTCTGTTTTTTGTTCTTCAGTGGCAGTAAACAATTGAAACATCGCGGTCATAACCGAACTTGGCAACTCCATACGAGACATTAACACTTGTTGCCCTAGCACATTCCAAGTTGCGTCGTGCGTACTGAACGCATCCATCAGCCACGCGAGTTGGTCACCGCCTAACAGCTCTCGGTCTTGACTGCGCGACTGAGCAACTAAACCGCCAATCGCTTCCATCGTTGGTGAGCTGAGCGAGAAATAATCCAACGGTTTATCACGCCCCACAAGTCGCGTGTCGAGCATCATCAAATTGACTAAACTTCCAAACGAAAACTGACGGTAAATCAGCATGTTTGAGAAAGTGTTTTCACGAACGGGCAACCATTCTGTCCACGCGGCAGCCGCAGCTGCACGACGATCATTAAAGCTGCCTTCCTCTTCTTGATGGTTTTCCGCACCATTTTTCCAACTATCATTTGCAAGCTCATGGTCATCCCAGACTGCAATCATTGGTAGGCTCGCATGTAACGCTTGCAGATCAGCATCTTGGCGATATTGCGCATACCGTTTTCGGTAATCATCTAAGGTAATGCATTCAGTGCCTTTGCTTGGCTCTCGCCCTAGTGCCTCAGCATCTTCACTAGCGTAGCCACCAGCCCCATACTCATAAATGTAATCACCGAGATGAAGTACCACATCAAACGGTTCTTGCTCATGTTGATTTAAGATCTCTCGATACACATGGAAATAACCAGCAGGATAGTTTGCACAAGAAACAACGGCCATGGATGCCTTTTCTACACCACCCTCTGGTAATGTTTGAGTTTGCCCGACTTCGCTAGTGACATCTCCAACCATGAATCGATAGTAATAGTGAGAATTTGCGTTGAGGTTTTGAACATCAACTTTTACCGTAAAATCTCGGCTCGTATCTGTAGCGAAAGTGCCACTTTGCACGATATCAGTAAAATTTTCATTAGAAGAAACTTGCCAGCTTACATCTGCGTAGCTTGCTGAGGTCGTAACTCGAGTCCAAATGATTACTTGTGTTTGAGTAGGATCTCCACTCGCCACTCCGTGCTCAAAGGTAACCGCAGCAGATTCACTAGCATCGCTACCACAGCCCACCAGCCCGGTAACAATCGCCGTTGAAGAGGCAGCTTTCATAAAGTCTCGACGAGACAAAGACATATTGACTTCCTTTCTTATTGTGTTTGTTTTTATGCCCAAATGACGTGGTGACTCGATCATCCTTGTATGCCAATAAGGGACGTTAATTCGAACTTACAGTACCAACCACTTAGTCGGTAATTTGTCCTAAAAACACAAAGTTAGAAGCTAGTTATGACAATTGCATTTCCAAAGGTTACATTTTTGTTAATTTAAGTGCAAATACTCTATATTCATCACATTTCCTAAGACCTGCGACAAAAACCTCAAAATAAAAAGCGACCTACTTTGAGGTCGCTTTTCATTGCACTATTGTTAAGTGGTACATCGATGAAGTGGAAATGTTCAGCCTAAAACTTGATGTTAAGGACATCTTGTTCTGACGTATCCACCTTCAACTGACTGCGAGATTCTATGTACTCGATTTGCTGAACATCGAGCGAATATGGCATAACGACTCGCAATTCATTGATCCCTTCATGTTTAGCTAGCTGGGTTAAGCGGACCAAATTGGATTCATCACTTTTACGAGAAGACATCGATTTTAATGCGGCATCCCACAACCGATCTTCAGGCTTGCTCAATTCCGCAATGTTCTGTTTCCACATCAAACCGAAAATAGGCGCGATGGTGGCAAATGCCTCTAAAAAGGTCCATTTCTTACTACCTGTCGCTCCTAAAAAGCTAGTGTAGTCGAATTCAATGCACGTCTTTCCTTGTTGATCCATTCTATGCCCCCGACACTCGAAAATGAGATATACCAAATATCGTTCAACTGTTTTGATATAGCAATGGGATATAAAACATTCGTCTTTTATGCCCTAATTTACATACAAAAGGAAATATTAAAACCAGCTTTGTAACAACTGATGTACAGCTTCGCCATATATAAGCATTCAATTGATTAATATTTCAATTAAGAAACTAAAAACAACACACAAGTAACGCTATCAATATGAAATAATTATAGATTCACCAAGAAAATATCAATTCTTGTCACAACGTCATCCGCCGACCTACTTCACATCAATCACTCGACTGGCCTTTTTATACTGTATCTTCCAACCAGCCCAGCGTGGCAGCTCCCAACGCTTCGGGTCTCCCTTACGGTTTCCCTCTCGATAAACGACCTGTACCAGCTTGCGAGACGCGTAATACTCAACATCCAGTTGGAGTTCTGGCAGCGAAAGTTCTAAAGGGTACTGCTCCGTGAAATCGTCGTATTCCCATTCTGGAACACCGTTAAATGTTAAGTCTTCCGGTTCAAATAACGCCATATCATCGACATTTTCAACGCCTAATGTTTCCAACTGATCCTTTAACCAGCTAGAAAATGTCAAGGAGGCCAAGTCGTTAACCTCTTCTCCTTCGACATTAAGGCCCAATGCGTTGTAGAGTTTCCAGTGTTGGATTTGTTGTTTTCTTTGAGAAGCAAAACCTGGTAACAGTGTCTCGTCTTCTATCATTTCGACAATAGACTGAACAGCAACATCACCTTGTAACGCTTGGTGTTCAGAACAGACTGTTCGCCCGGCGTAGACCAAATGCATTGTTGCTCTTGGCGTCTCTTCTTCATAATTCGTCTCACCTTGTCGCCACTCCCCAAATTCAAGTTCGCGTAATAACGTCAGCGGGATAGGCATCATAACCGATGCGAGGTTTAGTGTTTGCTTAACGCCTCGTCCTGGCACGCTATGGCTATCTAGCACGATGGCCGCTTCTTCTTTATCAGGAAAGCGGCTGTTACGCCCAACCAGCATCTCGACTACGCCATTTCCTAGAGCATCTCTTCGACGAGCTCGTCGGACAAACACAAGCTCAGGGTGCAATGAGGCGATGGAAAAAAAGAGCGCTTCACGTTTATATCGAGAGGCAACGTCAAGTTCCGGTAATTCAAATACTTCTCGCATTTGTTTCGCTAAACCTTGCGCCTCTTCGAGTGCGCTGGCATCAATGACAATGCCCGGAAGTCGCTCCCCCCGAACCAAACGGATAAGCAAAGAGGCATCACACCCGTATGGCTCCTCTTGAGATAGAAGCTCAGCAACTTCACCACTTTGTCGCTGATAGAGCTGCGCAGGCACAGATAAGGCGGCAGCCAAATCAATCATTGCTTCCTTCTCTGGCTTCGCTTGAATTCTGGTAACGAGATCGGCAAACAGTGCATCAATGGGTAGTGGATATACTTTTCTCCCATGCTGCGTGACATTGCCATCCTCATCAATCGCTTCCATAGATAACAACGTCGAATGAGATGCCTCTAGCGACTTTGGGGGAATTGAGTCGAGAAAATCGAGTGTTGAGAGACGGTACCCACAACAAGCCGCTGCCAGCATGGGCTCGACGAGCTCTTCTCTGTGTAATTCTGGAGGTGTCACCAACTCTAAAGGCGCGTGCTCACCATATAGACGAATACAAGCCCCTTCGGTAACGCGACCTGCTCGCCCCATTCGCTGCGCGGCACTGGCCTTAGAAATGTTGGTTAATGTCAGTGCTGTACGTCCATTTCGTTGTACAGTTCTGCGCTCTAAACCACTATCGATTACCACACGGATATTAGGAATGGTCAGAGAGGTTTCCGCGACGTTGGTTGCCAATACGACTTTCCGTTGCTTTTGTACCGTCAGCGCACGATGTCGTTCTTCATCACTGACCGAGGCATGAAGTTTAACCACCATGACATCACTGCTGCTTTGTAGCATCTGCGCGCATTGGGCGATCTCTTTACGTCCTGGGAGAAAAACAAGAATATCGCCATCTTCATCTTCCAGTGCTTCTTTTACCGCTCCGACAACTTCCTGTTCACATCCCTTTTTGTTCGGTAAATAGCGGCTGTCTGTGGAACGATGTGTCACCGTGACTGGAAAGCAACGTCCTTCCGAACGCAGACGCTTAGCATCCAGGTAACGCGCTAGCTTTTCGCCTTCTAAGGTAGCGGAAGTGACGATCAATCGATGTTGATTTTCTTGCTTCAAAATGGCGGTTAATAGATCAATATCCCAGCGTCGCTCGTGAAATTCGTCCACTATCACGACATCAAAGTCTGCTAGCTTGTTTTCCGAAAACCAACGCAGTGCAACCCCCGGAGTCACAAATACAACTTCGGTTTTTTCATCAAAGTAGGCATGAAGCTTGATCGCGTAACCGACTTTGCGACCTATTGGCTCTCCAGATTGCTCCGCAAGAAATTCAGCCAGCGAGGTACAAGCAATTCGACGTGGTTCAATAACCAGAACGCGTCCGTGTTTTGCCGCCCACATGGGCAAGCGGGTAGATTTACCCGACCCGGTTTCGGCTTCCACCACAAGATGGTTAAGGCTTACATGATGGTCAAACTCAGCTTGCAGGCTGTCGATAGGTAGTTGAAACATAGAAATTGGATTTGATTTGATGATGCAAAACATTATACCCAAGTAAAAAAATCCTGCTTTAGGTATCTCTAAACAACCAATATTGCCGATATTTTCGTCGGTATCTGAATTTTTTTGCGACATTACATTGATGTGCATCAACGCATGTTTACAACTAAATAGTGAACCCGTTAAAATTTGGTGCGCATCCTTCAACCCTACATAAGGCACCCAATGAACAACGATAAACGCCCACTATATATTCCATATGCGGGTCCGGCTCTTTTAGCAACCCCTCTTTTGAACAAAGGCAGTGCATTCTCTGCTGAAGAACGTAGTTCATTCAACTTAGAAGGTCTGCTTCCAGAGTCGACCGAAACTATCCAAGAGCAGGTGGAACGTGCCTACCAGCAATACAAAAGTTTCGAAAGCGATATGGATAAACACATTTATCTGCGTAATATCCAAGACACCAACGAAACATTGTATTACCGCCTAGTGCAAAATCACATTTCTGAGATGATGCCAATCATCTACACGCCGACTGTTGGCGCAGCATGTGAAAACTTCTCTAACATTTACCGTCGTGGTCGCGGTCTGTTCATTTCATACCCGAACCGTGACCGTATTGACGACTTGCTGAACAACGCAGCAAACCACAACGTTAAAGTGATTGTTGTGACAGATGGCGAACGTATCCTTGGCTTGGGTGACCAAGGTATCGGCGGCATGGGTATTCCTATCGGTAAACTGTCACTATATACCGCGTGTGGTGGTATCAGCCCTGCTTACACGCTACCAATCGTGCTTGATGTGGGTACCAATAACCCGCAACGCTTAGCTGATCCGATGTACATGGGTTGGCGTCATCCTCGTATTACGGGTGCAGAATACGATGCATTTGTAGAAGAGTTTATCCAAGCGGTACAGCGCCGTTGGCCTGATGCTTTGATCCAGTTCGAAGACTTTGCTCAGAAAAATGCGATGCCTCTTCTTGAGCGTTACAAAGACCGCGTGTGTTGCTTCAATGATGATATTCAGGGTACTGCTGCTGTTACTGTTGGCTCTCTACTTGCAGCTTGTAAAGCAGCAGGAACTCAGCTTTCTAAACAACGTATTACCTTCCTAGGCGCAGGGTCTGCTGGTTGTGGTATCGCAGAAGCGATCATCGCACAAATGGTATCGGAAGGAATTTCTGACGAGCAAGCTCGCTCACAAGTTTACATGGTTGACCGTTGGGGTCTGTTACAAGAAGGCATGCCTAACCTTCTTGATTTCCAACAACGCTTGGTGCAAAAGCATACCAATACGAAAGAGTGGGAAAATGAAGGAAATGGCTTCTCACTACTCGATGTTATGCGTAACGCCAAGCCAACGGTACTAATTGGTGTTTCTGGTGCTCCTGGTCTATTTAGCCAAGAAGTCATCGAAGAAATGCATAAACACTGTAAGCGTCCGATTGTCTTCCCACTGTCGAACCCAACAAGCCGCGTGGAAGCGACACCGAACGACATCATTCGTTGGACAAATGGTGAAGCACTGGTTGCAACAGGTAGCCCATTTGAGCCAGTGGTTCATGAAGGTCGCACTTACCCTATTGCACAATGTAACAACAGCTACATCTTCCCAGGCATTGGCCTTGGTGTACTTGCTGTCAATGCAAAACGTGTCACTGACGAGATGCTAATGGAATCAAGTCGCGCGCTAGCAACATGTTCTCCTCTAGCAATCAACGGTCGTGGTGCACTACTTCCACCACTGGAAGAAATCCACTTAGTATCGAAAAAAATCGCATTTGCCGTTGGTAAAAAGGCAATTGAACAAGGTGTCGCATTAGAAATTACTGATGAAGCATTGAACGTGGCGATTGAACAGTCGTTCTGGCAACCTGTTTACCGCCGCTACAAACGCACTGCGTTCTAAGCTTGAGACAATTCGTTTAATAATTAGCCCCTACCATGTAGGGGCTTTTATTTTTTTATCATCCTAACCAGATTTTGGCATAAATGGGCTTCTCTCTTTTTGTTTCTATCAGATATGATGAGAACTACATTTTTAGTTAAGGATATAAAACGTTTTGTTGTTTTCTCGCATAAGATCAAAGTGGAAGCTGAAATTTTCCTGGAAGCGATTTGCTTTGATTTTGTCGATCTCTGCACTTAGTCTGCTTGTTTCTGTTATTGCCATCGACCGGTGGGTGGTTTTACAAGCCAAAGAGAGCATTTTCACTGAATACGAGCAAATCCCTCAACATGAGGTTGCCGTAGTTCTTGGTACCAGTAAATACATCGGAAAGATCCTCAACACTTACTACACTCATCGCATTAATGCGGCGATTGAGCTTTACAACCAAGGCAAAGTAAAACAGTTTTTATTGAGTGGTGATAACGCCCACCGTTCATACAACGAACCGTGGACAATGAAACGCGACTTACTTAAAGCAGGCGTGCCTGAAGAAGTGATTCACCTTGATTATGCTGGCTTTCGTACCTTAGATTCGATTGTACGAGCAAAAAAAATTTTTGCTTCGGAGCGATTTCTGATTGTGACTCAGCGCTTTCACTGTGAACGCGCACTGTTCATCGCTGATGCTTACAGCATTGATGCGCAGTGTCTCGCGGTAGCAGGGCCGACGGCCAACAAGCAAAAAACATCGATGCGTGTTCGAGAACTGCTAGCCCGTGTGAAAGCGTTTTTAGACCTGTACATTATCAATACGCAGCCTAAGTTTCTTGGCCCTCAAGAACCTATCGTCGCAGTAAAAGAGCCAAATAAAGCAGCTAACGAGCCTCTTCAAGTCCCCGTCGAATAGAGGAATAACGTGGCTCACAAGCCTAGTAACATTTCTATAAAACAAATGGGTAGTTTTCTACCCATTTCCAATTCTCAACATCACACTTTCTAATTTGCTCTACGATTCAGGCAAAACTCTTTTTCGCATTCAAAGTAACATTTCATCAATAAATAACTACAAGTCAGTTACTTTGCCATAAAAAAACCGACAAAAGGCAATGCAAAAGGAGCACTACCCATGACCGCACTCGCTGTGACATTGAAGAATTGGTTCTTCACTCGCAACAGCATGATTTTGAACGCGAATATCCTATTGTTCATTATCTTGTTTAATACCTTACCCTTTGAACCACAAGTAGTAACCGGCCTGAGCATCTTAGTTTTTGTTGCTATTTTGTGGCTAACCGAAGCGATTCACGTCAGCATTACTGCGCTGCTCATACCACTACTTGCGGTATTTTTGGGTGTGTTCAACACTCAAGCCGCACTGAATAACTTTTCCAACTCCATCATTTTTCTATTTTTGGGTGGTTTTGCACTAGCTGCGGCTCTACATAAACAAAAGTTAGATCAAGCTATTGCAGATAAAGTACTATTGCTGGCAAGAGGAAAAATGTCTGTCGCTGTATTCATGCTATTTGGTGTGAGTGCTGGCCTGTCAATGTGGATTTCAAACACCGCCACCGCCGCGATGATGTTACCGCTTGTGCTGGGTGTGATGACAAAGCTAGACGCCAAGAAAAACCACAACACCTTTTTGTTTGTTCTACTCGGTATCGCTTACAGTGCTTCAATTGGTGGTATTGCAACACTGGTTGGTAGCCCACCAAACGCAATTGCAGCAGCTGAAGTTGGCCTTAGCTTCACTGAATGGATGAAGTTTGGTGTACCTATTTCCCTAGTATTAATGCCAATCGCTATCCTCGTATTGTACACGATGACTAAGCCTGACCTTAGTCACAAGTTTGACCTTGACCATCAACCAGTCGAATGGACAAACGGCAAAATGATTACGTTGGCGATTTTCTTACTGACCGTAACTTTGTGGATATTCAGTAAGCCTATTAACGCTATGCTGGGTGGCTTCGCGAAGTTCGATACTCTTGTAGCCATTGGCGCCATCCTTCTACTTGGTGCTTCTCGCGCCGTCGAGTGGAAAGATATTGAGAAAACAACCGACTGGGGTGTGTTAATCCTATTTGGTGGTGGTATCTGTCTGAGTAACGTCCTAAAAGCAACCGGAACAAGCGTATTTTTGGCTCATAGCTTGTCAGGCTTCCTTGAGCAAGCCGGTATTCTCTTAACGATTCTTGCAGTGGTTGCTTTTGTTGTCTTCTTAACTGAGTTTGCGAGTAACACCGCCAGTGCTGCGCTACTTGTCCCTGTATTTGCGACCATTGCAGAAGCCTTAGGCATGTCTCCGGTTATTCTCTCTGCACTGATTGCCGTCGCTGCATCTTGTGCATTTATGTTACCTGTTGCAACACCTCCAAACGCGATTGTGTTCGGTACGGGTCATATCAAGCAAAAAGAAATGATGCGAATTGGTTTCGTATTAAACATTGCCTGTATTGCTGCACTAACGCTTTTCGCTTGGTTGTTCTGGTAAAAATAGCAAGTTCGATTAGCACTACACTGCTGCTCACGGTAATCGTATCGATAACCCAAACTTCCCCCCTAAGTGGTGTTCAGCAGTTTCCCTCTTGGTGGCCAGTTGGCCACCTTTTTTCTTTCCTTTTAGTGAACGGCTATCAGGCTTGCTTCTTTTCGCAAGCAAGTAAACCATAATGAGCTTCCACTCGGTTGCGACCATTGCGCTTCGCCTGATACAGCACTTCGTCAGCTCTCGCCATGGTTTCTGAGACGCGTTCATTCTGCATTTGGGCAACGCCAATACTGCAAGTTAATGATTCACCGTGCACCCACAAATGATCCTCCACATTTTTGCGAATCATTTCTGCCTTCTCTAACGCTTGTTCAATATTGGTATCAGGGCAAAATACGACAAACTCTTCGCCGCCCCAACGAACGAGTCGATCGTCTGAGTAAATAGAAGTCGCTACCACCATGACAAATTCGCGCAATATGTCATCCCCCATTTGGTGCCCAAATTTGTCGTTCACCTTTTTAAACTTATCCAAGTCCAAATAGAGAATACTGAAGGTGTTATGCCCCCAGCGAACCTGACGAGATTGTTGTTCCAGCCAGTGTTGCACAGCATATCGGTTCATCGCGCCCGTCAAAGCATCTCGATGCGCTAGCTCTGCAAACTCATAGTTTTGAGCTCGCAAAGTATCATTCACCTTTTCCAAATGACGGTGACGCTTTTGCGCTTTTTCATAAGCCACTCTATTTTTTCGTAACTCATGCAGTGAAAAAGCCAGTCCAAGCGCCATCCAAGAGAGTAATAATGCATACAACAATGTTTCTTGCGCAAGGTAAGCGCCTTCAAACTCAATTTTATCAATCACAATTCTATGTTTACCAAGTGCCGCACCAGACCCAGTTGCAATATCAATACGTGTGATGTTTGAAAATTCAGGTGCAGAGTGCTCAATCGCGACTCCGTTATCTGCTAACCACCAGGTCATCACCTGAAGATTTTTAATCGGAATTTCGACAATATCGCTCGAACCCGACGGAGAAAACTGCATGCCATTATATTTAATGGTGTACTCGTCGTCCGGCTTGGAATACTCAGAATTATAATTGCGAAGATACAAACGTAGGTCGTGGCTAGGGTTAGCCCCTATTCCTGCCTCTTCATATCGCACCTTCAATCGAATCGTATGGTAGTTGGAAAGGTCAATACCCTGTGTTGGCGTTGCTGAATCGGTATAAACCGAGATTCCGCAGTAAGGCCAAGCATACGAGCTCTGCTTTAGTTCACAGCTAAGAACTAGGCTTTGCCGATCGTATGTGATATCTGCCTCACTCACACCTCCTTCACTGGCATCTTTAGTTGCATAGATATTGAAATGCTCAGGTGTAATGGTCAGCTTTCGCGTATCGCCAAGCACACTATAAAGGGCAACCAAACTGATAGTGCAAATAGAAAGAGCAAAGATAAAGTTATGGATCCACTTCATGGGCAAGTGACCTGCTGAGATTATATGCAATACGTGAGGTTCAATAATTTCAAAAATGAAATCAAGGTGATTTATCAAGAAATAAAATCACTTTCTCATTCAATTCTTAGTTTCGACACATAGTAACGGATTTTGAACCGTTATCACGTTTTAAAATTTCTAAAAAGTGCAGCTCAACTTCTATTTGCGAAGCATTTCACAGCCATAATTTTTAGAAAATAAAACACGATGCATAATAATTTAGTGCAAGACATTTACTTTAAAGCTCCTGTCAACCCTGCATCTCTTCTCCACTTAAGTATATACTGTGCAAAAACACAATAATGAGTAATGTCATGTCATTAATTGCAACTGGCACGCTAAACAAAATGCGTGCTTCTCTGGACGGTGCCGTCAACTACCGTCTTCCTGTCGGTGAGGAAGAAATCGACTTAACTCCGTTTCTGGGTAAAACGCTCACACTGACTCACACTGGCAATATTTTTTGTTGCTCATGTGGAAAGAAAACGAAAAAGAGTTATTCGCAAGGCCACTGTTTTGTATGCATGAAAAAGCTAGCAAGCTGCGACATGTGTATCATGAAGCCAGAGACCTGCCACTACGATCAAGGGACTTGTCGCGAACCACAATGGGGTGAAGAGAATTGCATGGTGGATCACTTTGTCTACCTGTCCAACACATCCAGCTTAAAAGTTGGTATTACTCGTCATACTCAAATCCCGACTCGTTGGATTGACCAAGGCGCGACTCAGGGCTTGCCAATTTTTAAAGTAAAAACTCGCCATATCTCCGGTTTAATTGAAGTTGAACTGGCGAAACATATCGCAGACAAGACCAATTGGCGCACACTGCTTAAAGGTGACGGTGAACCTATGGCATTGCAGGGCCGTTTTGCTGAGCTATTGCCTTTAGTCGAAGAGAAAATTGCCGAGATAAAACAGCAATTCGGCGAAGATGCCATTGAAGTATTAAACGAAAGCATTACCGACCTTAGCTACCCGGTACAACAGCACCCAACGAAGATCATTTCGCATAACTTCGATAAAAACCCGGTTGTTACTGGCACTTTGCAAGGCATTAAAGGTCAATACCTCATCTTTGATACTGGCGTTATTAATGTAAGAAAATTCACTTCCTATGAAGTTGAAGTTAGTGAGTAATCGCTTGTAAAACGCGTTGATTCAAATAAAAACGAAAAAGCTCGAGTTTGACTCGAGCTTTTGTTTTTCTATTAGGAAGAAATCGTTAGTTATGCGTCAAGGATGCTTTCTAGCACATCGAATAACATATCGACTTCTTCTATTGTGTTGTAATGCATACAACCAATTCGCACTACACCACCCGATTCTTCTAAACCAAGTTGACGAACTAAGCCCAACGCATAAAAGTGACCATTCCATACACAAATGTTATGTTCACCCAGTGTTTTCGCGATGAACTCTGGAGAATATCGGTCAAACGTTAGCGCAAAAGTTGGCGTGCGGAGTTGGCTATCTTCCTTTACGATACCGAATAGATTGACACCATCTAATGCATTCAAACGCTGTAAGAAACGCTCACTCAAGCGCTGCTCATGTTGTTCATACAGTTGGTAGCTTTGCTCCAATCGTTGGCGAAGAGGTAAACCGACTTCACCAAATTGAGCCAGATACTCAACCGCAGAAACGACACCAGCAAGACCTTCAAAACTTTGCGTTCCTGTTTCAAATCGACCTGGGCCTATATTAGTGGCAGGCTCGACTTTGTAAGGGCGAATACTGTGGAGCCACTGATCGGCTATGTAAGCAATACCAACGTGCGGTCCGAAAAACTTGTAAGCTGAGCAAGCTAAAAAGTCACAACCTAACGCTTGAACATCAACCAAATGATGAGGCGCATAATGGACGGCATCCACATAAACTTGTGCCCCAACATTGTGCGCCATGCTGACTACTTGCAGTACATCCACAATAGAGCCCGTCGTGTTCGATGCATAAGTCACAGCGACAAGGCGCGTTTTATCAGAAAGAAGGCGGCTTAAATGCTCCATATCCAGCGTACAATCTTCTTCGTTGATACGAACTTGATGAACCGTAACGCCTTTATCTTCTGCCGCTTGCTGCCAGCTGGATACATTTGAATAGTGATCCAAAGCGGAAACAATGATCTCATCTCCTGCTTGCCAATCTCGACTAATCGCGCGACTAAGCTGAAAGGTTAGCGAGGTCATATTGGCACCGAAGACAATATTGCCAGATGAAGGTGCATTAAGTAGAGCCTGAGCCGACTCACGCGCATTTTGCATTACGTCAACGGTCACTTGGCTAGAAAAATAATGCCCGCCTAAGTTAGCGTTGAAACGACCTAAATACCCTACCATGCTGTCTAGTACTGATTGAGGCACTTGTGAGCCACCTGGACCATCAAAAAACGTCACGGGCTTGTCGTTGTGGTATTGAGCCAACGCCGGAAATTGCTCTCTGATCTGATTAAGATTGAAGTTCATTACGCTTATCCGTAGCCGTGAGTACAAATACATCCATATGGCCCGCTTCGTCATCAATAACAGAGCGGATTGGGCACGCGTTATGCCACAGCTTGCTATCAGCCAAGATTGCGACCTCTCCGGTTTCTAGCACTTTACGGAAAAATGGGGCTTGGTTATGGCTGCTGTACAGCATGATGTCGCCACCGATGATGTTATGGCGTCCCACACCAACCATTGCAATGTGATCAAAACCGTCTTGGTGCACACCTTCAGGTGCTACTTGGGTTTCTTCTTCCAGTGCCCTGATACGGATTTGGTGAATTTCTATTTCTTGACCGTTTGGCAGATGATTCGCATTGACAAACAATTCACACATTTCTCGAAAGCCATCGCTGGTAAGAATATCCTTCTCAATTGGCTCGAATTGTCTTACAACATCACCTTGAAATCGGTTGATATCAGAGGATTGAACAAAGCTATTTTTATTTAAGTCGATGACTTTGCCGTTATCAAAACCAACCACAGAATAACGTCGTAGTCGATACTGACCATCTGCATGTTCGGTACGAGGCAGTTCTTCAAACGATGGGGAAAGCTGCTCAATTGCTGCCATGCTGAGCTGTGTTAAATGTAGAGTATTCTCACGTGAATGTAACATCATTTGCTCCTTTAATGAGGCACATTAATTAACATTTAATTTACACACTAGGTTACGCAAATATTCTGCAATTACCAGCTTTTAACGTTGATAGCTTCAACAAAACGACGAAAACAACATAACAAACCAAACCAAACCACAAAAACAGAGCCATGTTTCAGTTTTACGCTTTGACAATATTTGAAACTAGACTTCTCTACTACGAATAGAATTTTATGCTAGAAGTCAACGTTCTCAATCAATATTTAGTGGGTTCTAATCTATAACCAATTATTCGATCACAATCGTTGTTTATGCTTTTAAAGCACTAAGAATTTCCATACAATCGAGGGAAATGTTACGCCCTTTTTGGAGCCATAATGAGCGACGTAAAACACTGTAAATTATTAATTCTTGGTTCTGGTCCTGCAGGATACACAGCTGCCGTCTACGCAGCGCGTGCAAACTTAAACCCTGTGCTTGTGACGGGAATGCAACAAGGTGGTCAGCTAACCACCACAACTGAAGTTGAAAACTGGCCAGGCGATGCTGAGGGACTGACAGGTCCAGCATTGATGGATCGCATGAAAGAACACGCCGAGCGTTTTGAAACTGAAATCGTATTTGATCACATCAATGAAGTAGAGCTATCACAACGCCCATTTCGTTTAAAAGGCGACTCAGGTGAGTACACTTGTGATGCCTTAATCATATCTACCGGCGCATCAGCAAAATACCTTGGCCTTGAGTCTGAAGAAGCATTTAAAGGTCGCGGCGTTTCTGCTTGTGCAACCTGTGACGGTTTCTTCTACCGTAATCAGAAAGTTGCAGTTGTGGGCGGTGGTAACACGGCTGTTGAAGAAGCGCTATACCTATCTAACATTGCGTCAGAAGTTCACCTGATCCACCGCCGCGATTCATTCCGCGCAGAGAAGATCCTTGTGAAACGTCTGATGGATAAAGTTGAAAGCGGTAATATCGTTCTTCATACCGATCGCACTCTCGATGAAGTACTGGGTGACGATATGGGCGTAACGGGCGTCCGCATTAAAGACGTGAACAGCGGTGCGACAGAAGATATCGATGTAATGGGTGCATTCATCGCAATTGGTCACCAGCCAAACACACAAATCTTTGAAGGCCAAGTAGACATGAAAGATGGCTACATCATCGTTCAATCAGGTCTTGAAGGCAACGCAACACAAACTAGTATCGAAGGTGTATTTGCAGCTGGCGACGTAATGGACCACAACTACCGTCAAGCGATCACCTCTGCAGGTACAGGTTGTATGGCTGCATTAGATGCTGAACGTTTCTTAGACTCACTTGGTGACAAATAACTTTTCACATTTGTGTCATATCCTTAAAGCCCAGCGGTATTCCCGCTGGGTTTTCTTTTGTATACTACCGCCTCATTAAAACAATTATCATTAAGCCTTCACGATGGATAAGAAAAAGCAAAGCAGCTTGAATAAGTGGCTGAAGCAACAAAGTAAGTTAGCCAAGCGCTGGCTTATGATTGCGATAGGCCTAGGCGTACTTTCAAGCGTGTTTTTATTGGCTCAAGCAGTCCTGCTCGCCTCCATTCTGCACCAGTTAATCATTGACCAAGTCGACAAAGCCGACCTCATTTGGCATTTTGTTGGGCTCGGTGGCACGGTTATCGGTCGAGCTGCTTGTACCTGGGGTCGAGAGCTTGCCGGTTACCGTTGCGGGGAGCAAATTCGAGTTTATATTCGCCAACTCATTTTAGATAAAGTTCATAAACTTGGGCCAGCTTACATCAAAGGCAAACCTGCTGGCAGTTGGGCAACGCTCATCTTAGAGCAGGTAGAAGATATGCAAGATTTCTTCTCACGCTACTTGCCTCAAATGTCATTATCGGTACTAGTGCCTTTCATCATTTTGGTTGTCGTATTCCCAGTAAACTGGGCAGCAGGCTTGATCTTCCTGGTCACTGCACCACTAGTGCCTATTTTCATGGCACTGGTTGGGATGAAAGCCGCAGAAGCAAACCGTAAAAACTTTAAAGCAATGCAGCGTTTGTCGGGTCACTTTTATGACCGCTTGCAAGCAATGACGACCATTCGCTTATTCGATAGAACAAAATCTGAAACTGAAACTCTTAAGGGTGCTTCAGAAGTCTTTCGTACTCGTACCATGGACGTTCTGAAAATCGCGTTTCTGTCTTCTGCGGTGTTAGAGTTTTTCACTTCTATTTCTATCGCAATTACCGCTGTCTACTTTGGCTTTAGTTATATCGGGGAGCTGGACTTCGGCTACTACGGCACGGGTGTTACGCTCTTTGCTGGTTTGTTCATTCTGATTCTTGCGCCAGAGTTTTATCAGCCATTACGTGATTTGGGCACGTTCTATCATGCGAAACAGCAAGCGGTTGGCGCAGCAGAAAGCATTGTCGAATTTCTGGATTTGGAAGTCGATCAAATCAAAGATGGTACCCAAGCGTTAGATAAAAACAGCCCTATCCATATTGAAGCGGACCAGTTAACCATTTTTAGTCCGGAAGGTAAGCAGCTCGCAGGTCCCCTATCCTTCTCTCTTGAAGCCAACAAAAGTACGGCTTTAGTTGGACCAAGTGGCGCAGGTAAAACAAGCTTGGTAAACACCATCCTCGGTTTCATGCCTTATCAAGGTAGCTTGAAGATTAATGGTTGTGAATTGTCGCAACTGGATCTAGCCACATGGCGAGAGGCAGTAAGCTGGATTGGTCAAAACCCGATGCTATTACACGGTAGCATTCGAGATAACATCACACTAGGTAAGCACAATATTCAGGATGCAGACGTACATTCTGTGTTGAATGACTCTCACGCTGCTGAATTTGTTGAAATGCATGGGTTGGATTATCCGATATCTGATCGTTCTGGTGGTTTATCTGTCGGCCAAGCGCAGCGTTTAGCACTGGCTCGCGCCATGCTACAAAATGGTCGTTTTTGGTTATTAGATGAACCAACCGCAAGCTTAGATGCTCGCAGTGAAAAACTCGTGATGAAAGGCATTAACAAGTATGCGCATGCCACAACGAATTTGATGATTACTCACCAACTTGCGCCTTTACAAAACGTATCGCAAATTCTTGTTATGCAGGACGGCCAGATTGTTCAACGTGGTGATTACGCCACACTGTCGACAGAATATGGCTTATTTAAAGACATGTTGGAAGCGAACCTCGCACAACGTGAAACAGACAAGGGGAACTTAGATGCGTGATTTACTCCCTTATCTAAAACTCTATAAGAAACACTGGTTTGGTCTTTCGCTAGGTATGCTACTGGCATTTCTGACCTTAGCGGCATCTATTGGCTTATTAACGCTATCAGGTTGGTTTATTTCAGCCGCAGCGGTGGCAGGCTTGACGGTTGCTCGTGAGACCTTCAACTACATGTTACCAGGTGCCGGGGTACGCGGCGCTGCAATGGCTCGAACCGCAGGTCGATGGGGAGAACGTGTCGTTAGCCACAATGCAACGTTCAAGCTGCTTACCGATCTACGTATCTTCTTCTTTAAGAAACTTGCACCACTGATTCCGGGTCGTGTTTCTACGATGCGTGATGCCGATCTGCTCAACCGCCTAGTAGCGGACGTAGATGCGATGGATCACGTTTACCTTCGACTTATCAGCCCTGTCGTGATTGGTGTTTTTGGCATATTGAGTTTAACGGCTGTCCTGGCGTTCTTTGATTGGCATCTCGCGCTGCTGCTTGGCTCGATTCTTACCGTCATGTTGTTTGTATGGCCAGTGTTGTTCTATAAACTTGGTAAAAGTAATGGCGAGAATCTCACTCATCATAAAGCGCAATTGCGAGTGGCGACACTGGACTGGCTTCAAGGCTACAGTGAACTGAGTATCTTTGGAGCAGAAGAACGTTATCGTAATCTCATTCTAGAGAAGCAGAAGCAGTTGCTGTCTAACCAATTTGTGAACGCGAATTTAACGGGCATGGCTTCAGGCCTGCTTATGCTGGTGAACGGCCTTACACTGGTTGTGATGCTTTGGTTTGCTGCAGACGGCGTAGGTGGTCGTGCTCCTGATCCTTGGATTGCGCTGTTTGCGTTTGCAACCATGGCGAGCTTTGAGATTCTGATGCCTATCGCGGGCGCATTCCAGTATCTCGGTCAAACGTTGACCTCTGCTCGTCGTTTAAATGAAGTAATTTTGGCTGAACCTGACGTTGTCTTCCCTGAGCTGTCGAAACATAAAGACACAACGTTAGACATTGAATTCGACAACATAGATTTTACTTACCCTGACGGTCAGCAAAAGGTGCTGAAAGACTTGTCACTCTCACTACCGTTGGGCACTAAAACTGCAATTGTAGGTCAAACAGGTTCAGGTAAATCAACACTGATTCAGCTTCTTTGTCGCTACTGGGATGTAAACCAAGGTGAAGTTCGAATCGGTGGTACAAAACTGCAAGATTGGAGCGAGTCGGACCTGCGAGCAGCAATGACAGTGGTCAGTCAACGCGTAGATGTACTAAACGGGACACTACGTGACAACTTACTCATGGCCGCTCCGGACGCAAGTGATGAGCAACTGTCTACTATTTTACAAAAAGTCGAGCTTGGCGGACTTCTTGAAGAGCCGGGTTTAGACGCTTGGTTAGGCGACGGCGGTCGTCAGTTATCTGGTGGTGAGAAACGCCGAATCGGTATTGCTCGAGCATTGCTACGTGATGCCCCAATCCTACTCTTAGATGAGCCGACTGAAGGCCTCGATAAACGTACGGAACAAAAAGTGATGGCGCTTTTCAATGAACACTTTGCTAATAAGACAGTAGTATTCATTACACACCGACTGATAGAGTTAGAAAGTATGGATAGCATCTGTTTGATGGAACAAGGTGAGATCATCGAACAAGGCGACCATCCAACGCTACTCGCTCAAAAAGGTCGTTACTACCAGCTATTACAATCTCTATAATTCGATTTTCAGTGACGAGAAGGGCTCATCAAACGATGAGCCCTTTTGTTATTCCTGTATTATTAGTTACCTAATTAAGCACGTATACAGTGCTGATTTACCGACCAGATTTTTTGAGATAAGCCGCCATTTCATCTTTCGGAACCATGCCCCCACCAGTTGCCCAAACAAGATGTGTTGCGTTTTTGAGTTTTTCTTCGTCAAATTTCATTTGAGACTGATAAGCATGGTTATTCGAGACGTGCACTGCCCCAATCATACCGGCTAATGCAGAAGGCTCTAGATTAATACCTTCCAGTTCACTTAACTCACCCAAGTGGTGATACATACGAGCGTCATCAATGGTGTAAAAACCATCAAGTAGCCTTTCCATCGCTCTTCCGACAAATCCCGAGGCACGCCCGACTGCCAAGCCATCAGCGGCGGTGATGTTATCGATACCCAAATCTTGTACCGAAATATCGTCATGCAAGCCTGTATGTACGCCCAACAGCATGCACGGGGAGTGCGTTGGCTCCGCGAAAATACAATGGACATGCTCGCCAAACGCTACCTTCAAGCCAAATGCCACCCCACCAGGCCCGCCGCCAACACCACAAGGAAGATAAACAAACAATGGATGATGCTCATCAACCACGATTCCCAAGTCATCAAACTGCTGCTTAAGACGCTCACCCGCAACAGAGTAACCTAGAAACAGCGTCCGTGAGTTTTCATCATCGATAAAGAAACAGTTGGGATCTTTTTCTGCCTCTTTACGACCTTGCTCGACAGCAATACCATAATCTTCTTGGTGCTCTACGACATTAACACCATGTGACCGGAGCTTATTTTTCTTCCATTCCCGCGCATCCGCAGACATGTGGACTGAAACTGAAAAACCCAGCTTCGCACTCATGATACCAATGGACATACCAAGATTGCCGGTTGAGCCAACTGCAATACTGTACTGCTTAAAAAACTGCCGAAACTCATTGCTGAACAATTTGCTGTAATCATCGCTTTCACAGAGCAAGCCGGCTTCAAACGCCAACTTTTCTGCATGAGTGAGCACTTCATAAATACCACCTCTCGCTTTGATCGAACCAGAAATTGGCAAATGACTGTCTTTTTTGAGCATTAAATGGCCCAATATTGGTGTGTCGTATTGCTGCTCCAAACGCACTTTCATATTGGGAATATCCACCACTGCGGACTCAATAACGCCACGCGACGTTTCCGTTTCGGGAAACGCTTTCATCAAATAAGGCGCAAATCGTGCTAGCCGTTCACTCGCCGCTTGAATATCTTTTTCATCTAACCCGACATGAGGTAAGCCTTCCTCCAAGGAAGTGATATGGGGGTTAAACCAACAAACCTCTTCAAGATCAATAAGTGCTGCCAAGAGTGGGAACTGCTTAGTCAGCGCTTCAATATTTGCCTTGGTCATTTTACCTTCCTGGAATGATGTGAGTTGAGATAAACAAAAGCGCCGCAATAGCGACGCTTTGGAGAACAAATATCAGTTATCAGTTTGAGCTTACGCGTAGTTTTTCTCAAACTCTTGCATGAAGTCTACTAACGCTTGAACGCCTTCAAGCGGCATTGCGTTATAAATGGATGCTCGCATACCACCAACTGCTCGGTGACCTTTTAGCGCTTTCAGCCCTTTAGAGTCTGCTAACTCAAGGAAGGTTGCATCCAGTTCAGGCTTAGCAAGTTGAAATGGAACGTTCATCAAAGAACGGTTCGCTGAGTGCACGCCATTACGGTAGAAATCAGACTGATCGATGTAATCATACAGTAGCGCGGCTTTAGCGCGGTTCACTTGCTCAATCGCTTTTACTCCGCCCTGTGCCTTCAGCCATTTGAAAACAAGACCAGACAGGTACCATGCAAAGGTTGGTGGCGTGTTGAACATTGATTCTTTTTCTGCCAAAACAGTGTAATCCAAGATACTTGGTAGAACCTGCTTCGCCATACCTAATAAATCATCGCGCACGATAGCAATAGCAATGCCGGAAGGACCAATATTTTTCTGAGCGCCCGCGTAAATCACACCGTATTTAGACACATCGATTTCACGAGAAAGAATTGTCGAAGACATGTCAGCAACAATCGGTTTGTCGGTGATAGGAAGATCGTTAATCTCAATACCATCAATGGTCTCATTTGGACAGAAGTGAACGTAAGCCGCTTCTGGAGCAATTTTCCATTCACTTACAGGTAGAACCGCGACTTTCCCGTTGATTTCTGTTTTTGCATCAAACACGTCTGGTTCGCAGTATTTTTTCGCTTCAGCTACCGCGCTTTCAGCCCAATAACCACCATTGATGTAAGTTGCCGTATCGGCATCACCAAGTAAGTTTAGAGGAACAGCAGCAAACTGAGCACGAGCACCACCTTGGCAGAACAGCACTTTATAGTTGTCCGGAATATTCAGAAGGTCACGTAAATCCTGCTCGGCTTCTTCTGCAACTTTGATGAACTCTTTGCTTCGGTGACTGATTTCCATGACCGAAGTGCCAAGACCTTGCCAATCGATTAGTTCCTGTTGTGCTTGCTGCATAACTGCTTTAGGCAGACCTGCTGGCCCTGCACTGAAGTTAAATACGTTGTCCGTATTTTGTTCCATGATGCTCATTGCTCCTGCTATGTAAATATTACGAAATTAATATCACGTTTTCGCAGTGATAAAAACAAGAAAAGAGGTCTTACGACCTCTTTTTAAAGACTAAGCGTTGAATTGGAACAAATTCGCAACAACACGAATTACTGTTGTTGCATCAAAGCAGGCATAAGTAGAGCCACCAATGGGAACTCATGCCCATTTTCGAACTTCAATTTGCCTTCACCAATTTCTGCTTTTAATTGATAACCGCCCTCTACTTTTTCGATCAACTCCATAATAAGGAGCTCATCAATCCCTTCTTGAATAAATGGGTAATGCGTTACTAATTCATCAGAGAAGTAAGTGCTAAGTTCACCAGTAGTGGCCGTCACCAACTTCATTGGATCTTGAGTAATATGCTCAGTACCTTCAGGGATGGATAGTTGCCACTCGTTGTGGAACTTGCCGTCACCGAACGCGAGTGAAAGCTCGTTCACGGATAAATCAAAACCTTTGCTAAACAGCGTATCGACATGCGGCAATAAATTCGCAATTTCCTGCTCATCTAGCATAGGAGAGCCTTGATAGATAGACATAATTTGATCAAAAGACTGGCTATCCACATCTGCAATTGAGAAATCCAACTTAAAGTTATCGACATCCGTCCCATCAGTTAAACGTAGTTTCTTAGCATCTAGGTTTAATTGACTGTTCAGCTTATCACCAGACTCACTCATCGTAGTGTTACCACGGTAGCTCGCATTTTCAATCAAAAAGACAGGCGTCAAGTTCGCATCAACCACATCCAGCTTCTCTAGAGAGAAAGATTGCTCGCCTAACCAGTAGCCTTTTGCTTGCTTTCCTTTACCTTGCCCTGTCAATGCATTCAGATGAAGCTCTTCACCGTTTTCAAAATCCACTTGAACAGAAGGAACGGAAACTTGGTAATTGAGATCACCCAATACCGTCACATCACCTGTTACTTTTGCAGGGCTTGTAGAAACAGAAACACCTTGCGCTTCGTTACGATAATGCCAACTGTCTAGGTCGAGGATAAATGCTGTATTGCCATTTAGTTGAGTCTGGCTATGCATCGTGAGAGGCAAAAAGTCATTGTCCACCAATTTTGAATCAGCTGTTAGGCTTGTTAGACCGTGGCTAACATCACTGGTTACGTCAAACGTCGTTGGCATACCATCACGCTCTAGCTGAGTTTTAAGCTCAGGATCAACAACTGAATAACGAGTCAGCACGACTGAAGACAAGTAGCCACGCTGATACTCGACCACTTCACCTTTAATCATTTCATCATTCATATTGGTAATACCATCTTCAATGATGGACTGACCAATTTGTCCGACAGCCAATGGCCAACACAGTGCTAATGAGATAGCACCACCAATGGCGCCGATTTTTTTAAGATTTTGCATAACGTCACTTATTAGATATTTTCGGTCAGTCTACCCCAAACCACCTGCGGAGAAAACATTGAGACAAATCAGACTATTGATGCTTATTCTAGTCCATTAATCAGGAATCATACTTGGCTCCCACTCATCATGTCCTTTTATTGTTAAAGTTTGCGTGGCGAAGTTTTAACCGGAGCTAAAACATCTGTGAATCGTTATGCTGTGTTGTGTCTCGACAACAACCCAATCAGTGCTGAACAGTTTCGATTGGAGCTGTCTGCCTTCTCAAGTAAGTTTGATATATTTTCTGTCGAATCGATAGAAGAGGCTCAAAGCGCTTTAGAGTATCTAGAAGAAAGAGAACAGACTGTTGCTTTAGTTATAGCGAGCCATCACGCTCATTTTAACGGCGTGGATTTTCTTATTGGTTTAGACCGGATGCCACATACCGAGCAAGCAAGAAAAATTCTTATTAGCTGCTCGTCTGATATAGAAGCAATTCTCACTGCCGTTAATGAAGGCAGGCTCGACCACTGCCTCACTAAACCTTTGCCAGATCACGTCTTATTTAACACAGTGCAAAAAGAGCTGACCCAATTTATCTTGCGAAATGGCAAAGAAGACCTGCTAAGTTACAGTCAGATATTGGATCATCACAGCTTGTTGCGAGCGCACATCAATAACCAGATGAGCCATTATCAAGCCGGATTCTTACACGACTACCACTCGATGTCTGATGCCGAGTTAGCCGAGCAAGTGATCTCCGCTCTCCAGCAATTTTTCAAAGATAATGACGAAACAAGAGCGTGCCGTACATACTCACCTGAACATTTGTTAACCGTGGAAGGCAAGCCAAATAGCTTTTTGTGGTTTATCACCGAAGGTGAAGTGGCTCTGTACAAGCGCGATGAGCAAGGCATGCAGCGAGAGGTTGTACGCCATAACAAAGGGAATATTGTCGGAGGCATGTCGTTTGTTACTGGGGAATGTTCTTTCTCGACAGCTCTAACACTAACCAAAACAGAAGTTATCAAACTCGATCGCAACGTATTCAATAAAGTGATGCAAAGCGACTCAAACTTACTGCCTCTTTTTACAAACTTGCTCTTACGCCACTTCAACCGCCGATTGCAAAGAAGCATCAACACCAAACTGCAACTTCAAAAAACGCTCGAATCTTTAGAATCAGCCCACCAGCAGCTCATTGAAAGAGAAAAAATGGCGATGCTTGGTCAATTGGTTGCGGGAGTGGCCCACGAACTAAACAATCCAGTAGCCGCGATATTAAGAGGCGTAGAGAATTTAACGCATACACTAGAACGATTACTTAACGATGCGCCCAGTTCCGATATACAAACCAAAGGCATTGAATTACTGAACAAAGCGCAAACCTCAAAACCCGCTTCAACCGCCGAGCTCAGATCACGCGTAAAAGCGCTTAGCCATACTCTTCCAGACCGAGCGTTGGCAAAGAAAGTGGTGAGCCTTGGTTTAGAATCCGATCACGAGCTACTTACCCAACTAACGAGAAAGCAGCAAACGTCTTATCATGCTCTCAATACACTAGAGCAATACCACAAAGCAGGTTCTACACTTCGCTCAATTAATGTCTGTGCAGCACGAATTGCTGATATGGTAAAAAGCCTGAAAGGATATGCTCGGTCAGATGATGAGACCCTGCACTATGCCGATATTCATGAGGGCATTGAAGACACCTTGGTGATTTTCGAGAACAAATTAAAAATGCACCAAGTTTCAACCGACTATGCAAACTTGCCTTCCATCCTTTGTCAACCGATCGCACTCCAACAGGTGTGGACGAACTTGGTCTCTAACGCCATTGACGCATTTCCAGAGAAAGGTGTGTTAAACATACAAACACGCCTTGTAGAAAAAGAGCACACACATTATGCCGTTATCTCATTTGAAGATAATGGATGTGGCATTCCTGAATCGCAAAGAGACGCCATTTTCGAGCTGAACTTCACCACAAAAAAAGAAGGTAATTTTGGCTTAGGCATCGGGCTGTCCATCTGCCAGCAAATCGTAACAGCACACAGAGGGTGGATTGACGTCGAATCAGAGATCGGCCAGTTCACACGAATGACCGTCTGGTTACCAGTCATCGAAGAAGGAGATGAAACATGACCAAGTATCTAATTTTATGTGTCGATGACGAACGAGAAGTCTTGGATAGCGTGCTCCAAGATCTTGCTCCCTTCGAGGAGAACTTTGTCGTCGAAGGAGCGGAATCGGTGACTGAAGCTCGGCAAGTGATTGAGGAGATGGCGGAAGAAGAAGTTCAGCTTGCGCTCATTTTATGTGACCACATTATGCCGGAACAAACTGGGATCAGCTTCTTAATCGAACTCAGTCAAAATGGTGACACAAAAGCAGCGCGCAAAGTTTTACTCACAGGACAAGCTGGTTTGGAAGACACCGTAGAAGCCGTAAATAACGCGAGTCTCGATTATTACATTGCCAAACCTTGGAAAGGTGAAGCATTGAGAAAAGCAATCGTGTCTCAGCTTACCGCGTTTGTGATTGAGAATGATGATAACCTGCTATCCTGGACTCAAATCCTTGATTCTGAGGCAATCCTCAACGCCATGGCAGAAAGAAGAGCAAGCTTTGGCGAGTAATAAAGTGTTTGGTTCTAACTTGAACTCAACGATGCTCATTGCACCACCTAACCTCGCATAGTCGAATGAGGTTAGAAAAACATCGTTACTTGTCCGAGTGAAATTCTCGGACACTACGTATATGGCGTAGTTTTTGCTTAAACCAAGGAACTATTAAGTTAATTGACAAAACATCGACACATTTTTGTTGGTCGTGGACCTTCCTTTTTATTATGATGTCGGACAAATCAGATTACGGTTCAAGTGGTTGCTTGAATCCATGGAAATAATGAACAAGGTTTATCGTTAGTTATGCGTAAAACACTATTAGCCGCTGCCTTACTAGTGGCATCAAGCCATGCCCTAGCTGCAAACGATCGCAATGCGCCAGCAACTATGAGCAACTTTAGCTACGACTATTTCGAAGCACGTATTGGCGCAAGTCCTGTGACATTTGGTGCTGGATTCAGCAAATCAATTCACCCGAACGCGCATGTTATTGCTCGTATTGACTCTGAGTTTGAAAGTGATTTTGACTCAGCTGCAGGCTTTGGCTTCCATTCTCCGCTAAACAACTGGGCAGATCTTACTGGTGAAATGCTAATGCGCGTTGTGCAACCTTCGAATGAGAGCAGCACAGATGTTGGTATGGAGCTTAACTTAGGTGTTCGCCAATGGTTGGGCCCTCAATTAGAAGTAGGCGGCAAAGTCGGCTACGTTTCTATCGATAACGATGACGATTGGACTGGCTCTGCCTACGCTCGATTCCACTCAACAGAGCTTTTCTCTTTGGGTGCTGAAGCACGTATCAACGATTTTTACGGTGATCAGGTAATGTTCACTACGCGTTTTAAGTTTTAAGATTTGTGCTATAAGAAAAGAGCAAATTAAAAAAACAAAAACCGAGGTCTCTGCCTCGGTTTTTTTGTCTAATTTAATGACTAACTCAATGAAGTGGTAAAAAACTTCAACGTCCTTTTTCCGCTTTTCACACTTGCCTTTACGACCCGCTAACTCCATCGAAACGAGTCAATCATTGTGCGATCAGCTTCGCTTAGTCACACAGTGCCAATAACTGTTTTTTACGCGGCTCTTGGATCAGTTTCCAATGTACGCCATCAGTTGCACCAGCAAATTTCCACAGTAGCTTTACATCAACATCATTACCGTAAGCCGTTTTAACTTTGTTGAAGACTTTTACAGGTCCAAGTTCTAAAAAGGTTTCTACGTCATCAACACCGGCTTTCTTGACCATACGTTCAAGGGTTAGTTGCATGTTGGGTAAGTCTCTTAAGCGTCTACTGGCAGAGGACTTTTGATATTTCCGTTCCTTAATTGAGTATTCAATTGATTTCTGTACCAGTTCATCAAGCCCTACATATCCGGATTCGAATAAATCGGTTACATCATAATAATTTACGGTTGCCGTCGTCTGTTTTTTGACGTGCTTATACTTCTCACAGCTCAGTTGAGTAAACACTTCATCTAGCCCATTACCACCACGTAAGTAGCAGCAATCATTGCTGACAAGCGCAAACATAGCATCATCGGTGAATAAACCAATACCACCGAACATAGAACGTTTTTGGTACTCACTGAAGGTGCGTACATATTTAAAAAAAGCTTGGTCTGTCATGTCCATTGACCTCTTTAATCTGAATAAATTACCCCGATTAGCGATGTCACCAGATAAACAGCAGCTTATAGCGAATTATAAATGTCGATTTGTTGGCGATATTTTTGTGAGTTGTGCTCACCAACTTGCTTAATCATACTTAACGTTGAAAAATAAGTTAGGACATAGGTCACATATAAAAAAGTATAAATTCTGCATACGTGATTAGTTTCACACTTATTGTTTGTGTGGTGATATTTTTTTGACGCATAGCATGCCTAAAACACGCCATCATTATGATCTCGCTGGCAATTACGGGCACATAATACGCATTTAATTGATAAAGAATACGCTGTAAGGGTACACTGTACGAAAGATCTCAAGTACAGCGTCACAATGGAACATTTATCATTTTTTTGGCTGCCAAATAATAAAGATAAGCTTATAAACGCACTGGAATCCGAGTTTGCTCAGCTGGTAGAACAGTCCATCGCCACGGGTAAGATTTCGTTACCTCCTATTCCTGATGTCGTGCTTAAAATTCAGCAGTTATGTGTCGAAGAACACACCACGATTGCCGATGTTGCTAACTGTTTATTGGAAGATCCCGGATTAGCAGCGGTCGTTTTACGAGTCGCTAACTCTGTGATTTTCAATCGCAGAAATATCACCTGCAACGACTTAACTACAGCGGTATCTCGTCTCGGAATACTTCGTGTACGTGATATTGTTACCGCACAAGCGATTGAGCAACTTAAACACTCAGTTAATCTCACTAAAGAATGCAATGCCATCTTGGTGAAGAGTGCCGCGATATCGCGTGAGCTCGGTGCCGTCATGGTGATGTTGGTTCAATCGTTTCGTAGCCACGAGCCAGGCACTTATGGCCATCTAGAGCAAGAAAAGGCGTTATTGGTCGGTCTATTAGCCGATATTGGGTTATTTTGCCTAATTAATGAGTACCACTTGTACTTAGATAGGGGCAATTACTTAGACCCAGATATTGCATTGCAAATCTTCCAAACACGTTGTTCTGCCACAAGTAAACTAGTGCTTGAGCGTTGGGGATTTGACAACGACTTCAGAGAAGTATCCTCAAACGAAAAATACGAATTAACGCGACCAGAAGTGAGTTATCTCGACATCGCTAGAATTGCGCATCATTTATTGATGTTTCGCAATCACGATGAACGCATTGACGAACACGAAGTTGAATTCAACTTAACTGGTGCAGAAGTCTTGTATGAACTTAGTAACATGAGTGATACTGACTTCAATGATCAAATCCGTGCTGTACTCAATGCTAGCGGTTTGTAATTTATCGCTTTCTGATAATACCTTATCCGTGATAAAACGATTCGCTCAAGGCTGAGCTGTGTGTGGTGAAATATCTCTAATTTCAACCGATAGATAATTTGATTTATGCGTGTTGATGTTATCTCAAAAAGGAATCATTGAGCTTTATGTTTTCAGGGATGCTATTTATTTTCGCTCCGCTTGTGGTGGGGTATCTAATTCCTATATCTCGATCTTCGTTATTGGAGAAGATCAATCAGTCAACGTCCTACCTTATTTACGTCATTTTGTCGTTGATGGGTCTTAGTTTGGCGGCGCTCGATAATTTAAGCAGCAACTTACAAAGTATTCTCCTCTATGCGAGTACGTTTTTTTTGTGTCTAAGTGCCTGCAACCTGTTGGCTCTGCCTATTATTGATAAAATTATTCCACTCCAGACCAATCAGAATCAAAAGAAGCTACCGTTATCTTCGATGGCTTTAGAGTCTGTTAAGCTTATTGTGGTCGTTGGCGGAGGGTTAGTGGTTGGCCTGCTGTTACCCATTGATTTGAGTTGGGTAGATACAGCAAGCGAATGGATACTCTTTCTACTTCTATTTTTTATTGGTATTCAGCTGCGCAATAGTGGACTTACTCTGCGTCAAATCCTATTAAATAAACAAGGAATGGCCATTGCGGCTGTTGTCATCGCAACATGTATGCTTGGTGGCGTTCTTGCAGCGGTGCTTTTGGATCTTCCTCTTTATCAAGCACTCGCAATGGCTTCAGGTTTTGGCTGGTATTCACTCGCAGGTATTTTAATGGGTGACGCTTTTGGTCCGGTATTTGGTGGCGCGTCGTTCTTGATTGAATTGATGAGAGAGTTAGTCGCACTGGTTGCCATTCCTCTCTTTATTCGTAGCTATCCGTGCACCGCAATTGGTTATGCCGGTGCAACAGCAATGGACTTCACCCTACCCGTTATTCAAACTACCGGTGGTGTGCGTTGTGTTCCTGTTGCTATCGTTAGCGGCTTTATTTTGAGTTTATTGGTACCAGTTATGATGCTTTTCTTTGTATCACTTGCTAGCTAGATCTCAGGTTTTCGCTTTAACATCCATTACAATACGGCAAAAATTTAAATACCCAGTTAACGTCAAAGTGGTCAATATTTTTTGGCAAGACCCCTCTTTCTTTTCGTCATTCAGCCCAACGATTTGTCACGACCAAATAGAAAGAAGGGAGAAACATCAACTGATGTGCATTGCGTTAATAAAGGGATAACAACCAGAAGGAAGAAGAATGAAACGCTTTGTCGTTGCAGCGCTCCTCGCTACAAGCTCAACTTTTACGCTTGCCGCAGATCAACAATGTCTTGCTAGCAAATACGATGGCTACGTCGATGCCTCACTACAGTGGTATCAAGATCTTGTTGATTTGACGGTTACCCAATATCCAGATCTGAAAGAAGTTAGTCAATGGTTCTTGGATGGACGTAAACATCACTTTGAATTAAACCGCGAAGCGGTTCACTACTTTCTAGAGAACGACCCTAGCCGCGTTGCGACGGAACAGCCAATCGAAGCATGGTTAAAACTAGAGCAACATGACGTTAAGCAGTTAGCGACCCGAAGCGATAAGTTAGGTGAAGTTGCAAAACAGACATTTAGCGACCGTCAATCAACTAACCACCCAAAAAACTACGAGCTTCGTTCAGCATTCGCTGATCTGCTTAGTCATCCCCAACAAATTGATACCGCACTTAATAAGTACAATCAGTCAATAGAAAAGATTGAAAAGCAGAAATGTGACTAAGATTGCTCGCATTAGTCGTTGATTCGCATTCGATAACATCAGAGTGTTTTAACGTACTCAATCTAGAATTTTTTAATGTGAATATCGTAACCTTCACCTAAAATTTTCATTTCTACAACTTGGGTTTCAACAATTAAAACGGGACTTTGCGCCCGTTTTAGTTTAGATTGTGCCGCTCGCATTACCAAAATAACTACAAAGATTCTTTGCTATGGTTAAGGAACAAAAAACCGCTGATGTTAGCTTTGAGAGCTTGCTAAAGATCTTCACTGTCCCAGAAGGTCCGGACTCAACGTTAACTAAAATTGACGAGAGCCTCTCGCGAAATCTAAATCAATTTCTTCGTGAACACATCGTGGCAGAAGAAAAGCCTTTACGCGAAATCGAAAAAGACTTTTCTTCTGCTCAGATTCCTGAGCAGCCAGAGTTCGTGTCAGATCATACAGAGCACTTACTCGACACTTTGGTGTCGCACTCAGTTCACACATCTTCACCAAGCTTCATTGGTCATATGACATCGGCACTGCCTTATTTCTTGATGCCACTGTCAAAGATCATGATCGCCTTAAACCAAAACCTGGTAAAAATAGAGACTTCCAAAGCCTTTACGCCACTTGAGCGTCAAGTTTTGGGTATGCTGCATCGCTTGATATATGGTCAGAATGATACGTTTTACAATCAGTGGATGCACAGTGCAAACCACTCATTAGGCGCATTTTGTTCCGGCGGCACCATTGCCAATATCACTGCGCTTTGGGTAGCACGTAACAAAGCGTTAAGAGCCAATGGCTCATTTAAAGGTGTGGAAAAGGAAGGCCTTTTTAAAGCCATGAAGCACTATGGCTATGATGGCTTAGCGGTGCTAGTGTCTGAGCGTGGTCACTACTCCCTTAAGAAAGCAGCCGATGTATTAGGGCTAGGCCAAGAGGGCTTGGTTGCGGTTAAAACCGATGCCAACAACCGTATTATTGTCAACGACCTGAAAGCGAAAATTGTTGAGCTCGAAAAACAAAATATCAAGCCTATTGCTGTTATTGGTGTGGCAGGCACAACAGAGACAGGTAATGTTGATCCATTGCCTGAAATCGCTGAAGTCTGCCAAGCTCACGGCTGTCACTTCCATGTAGATGCCGCATGGGGTGGCGCAACACTTATGTCGAACCATCACCGTCACCTTCTTAAAGGTGTGGAAATGGCAGACTCAGTAACTATTGATGCGCACAAGCAGCTCTACATCCCGATGGGCGCTGGTATGGTTCTGTTCAAAGACCCTGACGCAATGAAATCCATAGAACATCACGCTCAATATATATTGCGCAAAGGTTCAAAAGACCTAGGCAGCCATACATTAGAAGGTTCACGTTCGGGTATGGCGATGTTGGTCTACGCCGCAATGCACATCATAAGTCGCCCAGGTTATGAGCTTCTTATTGACCAAAGCATTGAAAAAGCTCGCTACTTTGCGGATTTAATCAAACAGCAAGATGATTTCGAATTAGTTTCTGAACCAGAGCTTTGTCTGCTCACATACCGTTATTTGCCGCCATTCATCCGTGAAGCATTAGCACAAGCAGAAGGCTCACAAAAAGAACAACTGAATGAGCTGATCAATGAGTTAACACAGTTTATTCAAAAGCGTCAGCGCGAAACGGGCAAATCGTTCGTTTCACGTACAAGACTGAACCCAGACCAATGGCAACGCATGAATACGATAGTGTTTAGAGTGGTTTTGGCAAATCCACTGACCACAAAAGAAATTTTGAGCTCAGTGCTTGATGAACAACGCGAAATCGCCAAGCAAGCACCAAATTTGATGAAAAGGATTCAACAGCTGGTTGTTGATATTCAATCGTCTTAACAGCCAGATCGAGTTACATCAATTTGAAATTTTTTTTCGTTTTGATGTAACTCAAACATCATTATCGTGCGACTAGCGCAACAAAACTTCGTTTACACATCCAATTCTGTAGTTTTTACAACATTTTGTTTGAGGCCTGTCAAATTCTCACTAAATAGTACCCGTTATTGGTTTAGACTGATTGAAGATCAGGTTTATACTGATTCTATGGCGCTGGTTGTTTTCGTTAACGCCCCACTCTACTCCGGAATCTTCGTGTTTCCTTTCGTTAGCAGAGCCAGCGAGTTGTTCTCTATACCCTCGTGAACACTATGAATACATTAGAAAAAATTCAAAAAAACCTGGAGAATTTCAGTAAGTCAGAGCGCAAAGTTGCGGAAGTAATTATGGCGTCTCCACAAACTGCAATTCATTCAAGCATTGCAACGCTGGCTAAAATGGCTGACGTTAGTGAGCCCACTGTAAACCGCTTCTGTCGTCGTCTGGACACCAAGGGCTTTCCAGATTTTAAGCTTCACTTGGCACAGAGCCTAGCAAACGGCACCCCTTACGTTAACCGTAATGTGGAAGAAGACGATGGCCCAGACGCGTACACCCATAAGATTTTCGAATCGACGATGGCGTGTTTAGATGTCGCGAAAAATAGCCTAGATCCAATGCAAGTCAACCGTGCGGTCGATTTGCTAACGCAAGCGAAGCGCATTTCATTCTTTGGCCTTGGTGCATCATCTTCTGTTGCCCGAGACGCACAAAACAAGTTTATTCGCTTTAATATTCCAATTACTTGTTTTGAAGATATTGTTATGCAGCGCATGAGTTGTATCAACTGCAGTGATAATGATGTTGTGGTTCTTATTTCTCATACCGGTCGAACAAAGAGTCAGGTAGAAATAGCGAACCTTGCTCGTGAAAATGGCGCAACGGTTATTGCGATTACAGCGAAGGATTCTCCTCTAGAAAAGGCAAGCTCGCTGGCCATCACGCTCGATATTCCAGAAGATACCGACGTTTACATGCCAATGGCAAGCCGGGTTGTACAAATGACAGTGATTGATGTGCTAGCAACTGGCTTCACTCTTCGCCGTGGTACAGGTTTCCGTGAGAACCTAAAACGCGTAAAAGATGCGTTGAAAGACAGTCGCTATGACAAACTAAGCCAGTACTAAGCACTAAAGCTTAGTCAATACTTTATCTAGGGGAGCTCAAGGCTCCCCTTTTGTTTTAATGCTGCTAAGGGAGCAATCACCCTAAGTCGTTGACACTCGATAAGTCCGTTCTTGATTCCAGTACTTCAACAGAACTGACATGTTGTGCACTCTCTGCTACACACTCTCCACTACAATCACAGACTTGCTGCAATATGTGTATCAAACGTTCCTGATTAAGAGGTAAAGGATTCCCTTTGATTGCCATTGATTTAAGCGCATCATTCGCCACTTGCTCAAAAGAGGTTTGGCATACTCCAAATTGAGCCAGTAGCGGTAACGCTAACTTATCTAGCACCATATTTACCCAAAGAATTCCATCGTGTTCGTTAGCATTTACTCGCTCAGTGACTAATTGGGCCAGCTTACGATAACGACTTATCACATCATTCCTACCCGCGAGTTTAGCAGCGTTAATGTTCTCCTGCATCACGTGCGGAGCTAGGCGAGCCGTAATAACGCTATGGGGGGCGTCTAACTTGCCTCCTAACGCCGATGCTAACCCATGAGCAGCACCTAATTTGGCATTAGTAATCGCCATACCACCAAGCAATGCAGCGAACGATAAATCAGAGCGCGCCTTATGATTATCTTGCTTACAAGCGGCAATCACTGAACGGCTTAAACGGCGTAGCCCCTCTTCGCAGACCATATCAGTAAGAGGGTTTGGCTCACCACACACATACGCTTCCATTAAATGAGTGAACGCATCCATTGCGCCACGTCCAGATGTGTATTGGTCGGTCCCGTAAGTAAGTGTCGGGTCTACAATGGCAACGTCTGCGAGCATATCAGGGCTTCGAAGACTCACTTTCACTTTATCTTGTCCAGATTTCAGCACAGCATTTCTGGTCACTTCTGAACCGGTGCTTGCTGTCGTAGGAATTGCAATAAAATGAAGAGGCTTTGCTTTTAAAGGGACGCTTCTTCCTACCACTTCTACGTAATCGTAAACATTGCCTTGATTGGGAATAATGGCAGCTAAGGCTTTGCCCATATCGATGACGCTGCCACCACCTATCGCAACCACCATATCAGGTTGGAATTTTCTACCGAGCACTGCGGTCTCTTCTACCATCGTGATGTATGGTTCACCAACGATAGCTACGTGCTGGTAACGCATATTTTGAGCTTTAAGATATTGGATAATGGGGGCGGCTCGTTGGGTATCCTGCCCAGTAACCAGCAAAACACTGTAGCCAAATTGGTTAATAACGGACAATGAAGATTGAAGTGCACCTTCACCAAATATAATCCTTGTTGCAGTCATAAACTGAAACATACACACCCTCCCAAAAGAATATACCCAAATAACCTCTCGCCCTCTGATTTAACACTTATGTAAGAGTTGAAGTTATTTGCGTATAGCCAAAATAGATTGCTATTTTTTTAAACAAAAAAAATTGACCAATTCCACCTTGCCATCATTAACCCTTTAGAATGTATGTTTTTTATGCGTCACTTCACATACTTCAGAGCCGTAAAATAAGCACGCGCGTTTAGTTTTTATTCGATAGATTTCACCTATAGAACCAAGAGGTAATTGCCGCTTTATTTCCGTATCTGGATCGGGCATAGTTACTCCAACAAAAGAAAGCGCACTCAGCCGCTATGTTTTGTACGCTTTCAAAAAAGAATAGATTTAGGAGAAATAAGATTATGTTCGTTGTTATCTTTGGTCGCCCTGCATGTCCTTTCTGTGTTCGTGCAAAAGAGCACGCAGAAACGCTAAAAGCAAAACGTGATGACTTCAACTACCGTTACGTTGATATTCACGCTGAGGGTATTTCTAAAGCAGATCTTGAGAAAACAGTTGGTAAACCAGTTGAAACCGTTCCTCAGATCTTTATCGACCAAGAGCACATCGGTGGCTGCGACGAATTCGAAGCATACGCGAAAGAGCACCTAGGTCTATTTGACGAGTAATAAAGACTGTTTTCAAAAAAGCCGCTTCATGCGGCTTTTTTATTATTTTTCAGCTGGTTATTACGTTAAGTCAACTAATGGTAAAACCTAAAAAAATTCACTTATCTTTTTGCTATATTTAGTTACAATTCACAGTTCTTAATCTTTTTTGGCACACACTCTACCGAGCCACACAGTGAACATAGACGTCGTATACCTTCTTGAGCAAAACCCTATCCTTCTAATCTTCGTCGTATTAGCCATTGGCCTTGCCATCGGAAAAATTCGATTTGGCAAATTACAATTAGGCAACTCTATTGGCGTTCTTATTACCTCTTTGGTAATGGGCCACCTTGGTTTCTCATTTAATGCAGAAGCTTTAACCATTGGCTTTATGCTGTTTATCTACTGCGTTGGCATTGAAGCTGGACCAAACTTTTTTGGTATATTCTTCAGAGATGGTAAGCATTATTTTATTTTAAGCATGACTGTTCTCGTGTCTGCGGTCAGCTTAACGTATGGTTTGAGTCACTATTTCGGCCTCGATTTTGGCTTATCCGCCGGTATGATGGCAGGCGCATTGACCGCAACGCCAGTACTGGTTGGTGCACAAGATGCTCTTAACTCTGGCCTTGCGACTATACCGCGGAATATGGAATTTTCTCTGGTATTAGAAAATCTATCCGTAGGCTACGCGATGGCTTATCTGGTCGGCTTAATTAGCATGATCATGTTTGCTAAATTGTTGCCAAAACTGCAAAAACAAAACCTTTCTGATTCCGCGCAGCAAATCGCACAAGAGCGTGGCCTTGGAAATTCAAGCCAGAGAAAAGTGTATTTACCCATTATTCGAGCTTACCGAGTGGGCCCAGAGCTAATTGACTGGACTGATGGTAAAAACTTGCGAGAACTGGGTATTTATCGTCAAACTGGCTGTTACATTGAACGAATCCGTCGCAATGGTATTCTCGCCCACCCAGATGGTGATGCTATCTTGCAAGAGGGAGATGAAATTGCACTGGTTGGCTTCCCTGACAGCCATGCTCGCTTAGACCCTAGCTTCCGTAATGGTAAAGAAGTATTCGACCGTAACTTGCTTGATTTGCGCATCGTTGAAGAAGAAATCGTCGTAAAAAGTGACGCTATCGCTGGTAAGCGTTTATCGGATTTGAATTTGTCTGAGTTTGGCTGTTTCTTAAACCGCGTAGTTCGCGCTCAGATTGAAATGCCTATGGACTTAGACATTGTGCTCGCTAAAGGGGACGTCCTTCAAGTGAGCGGCGAGAAAAGCCGAGTACATGGACTGGCGGAAAAAATCGGTTTCATCTCGATCCACAGTCAAATGGCCGATTTGCTCGCTTTTTGTAGCTTCTTTATTTTGGGTATTCTGTTTGGCCTCATCACAATGACGTTCGGTCAGGTGTCTTTCAGTTTGGGTAATGCGGTGGGTCTTCTGTTGTCCGGTATTACGCTTGGTTTCTTACGAGCAAATCACCCTACTTTCGGTTATGTCCCACAAGGGGCGCTGAATATGGTCAAAGATCTAGGGTTAATGTTCTTTATGGTGGGAATTGGTCTAAGTGCAGGTGGAAAGATGTTCGAGCACCTAACGCAAGTAGGACCAAAAGTCATTGGTTTGGCATTTATTGTCAGTGTTGTGCCTGTAGTTCTGGCTTACTTAGTTGGCGCACACGTACTCAAGATGAACCGTGCTCTGCTCTTCGGTGCCATTATTGGCGCCCGTACTTGCGCTCCAGCTATGGATGTCGTTAACGACTACGCTAAGTCCACCATCCCTGCCCTTGGTTATGCGGGTACCTATGCGATTGCGAATATTTTAATGACGCTAGCTGGTACGATTCTGATAATACTAAGTTAATACTCACTTTGACTATGAAATACAAAAAGGCGCTCAATGAGCGCCTTTTGTTTATTGGTTATCTAGTCTGTGATTCGATTAGATTTGAATGAAGTCTGCTTCAACTGCTGGATTCACATCCGCTTCGTAATCTACGCCTTCAACGCCGAAACCAAATAGTTTCAAGAACTCTTCTTTGTACTCAACGTAGTCAGTCAGCTCTTTTAGGTTCTCAGTCGTAATTTGAGGCCATAGCTCACGACAGTGCTGCTGAATGTCGTCACGAAGTTCCCAGTCATCCAGACGTAGGCGGTTCATCTCATCAACTTCTGCCGCGCTACCGTCTTCTTTGTATAGACGTTGGCTGAACATACGGTAGATTTGTTCCATACAGCCTTCGTGTACACCTTCTTCGCGCATTTTCTTGAATACCATTGCGATGTACAGTGGCATAACAGGAATTGCAGAACTCGCCTGAGTTACAACAGATTTAAGTACCGCAACATTGGCACTACCACCTGTTGCTGCTAACTTGTCGTTTAGCGCTTTCGCTGCACGGTCTAGGTCCATTTTTGCTTTACCTAGTGCACCATCCCAATAAATTGGCCAAGTTAGCTCAGTACCAATGTAGCTGTACGCGACGGTCTTACAACCTTCAGCAAGAACACCAGCATCAGACAACGCATTGATCCAAAGTTCCCAATCTTCACCGCCCATTACAGTGACAGTGTCTTTGATTTCTTCTTCTGTTGCAGGCTCAACGCTAGCTTCGATGATCACATCTTTGTTGGTATCAACAGCCGTTGATGTGTAAGTTTCACCGATAGGTTTAAGAGATGAACGAACTAATTCACCAGTTTCTGGCATTTTACGTACTGGAGATGCCAGTGAGTAAACCACCATATCGATTTGACCTAAGTCTTCTTTGATCAGCTCGATAGTTTTCTGTTTCGCTTCATTTGAGAAAGCGTCGCCGTTTAAGCTTTTTGCGTACAGACCTTCTTCACGCGCTAGCTTTTCAAAAGCAGCGGCATTGTAAAAACCTGCTGTACCTGGCTTCTTCTCAGTACCTTCTTTTTCGAAGAAAACACCGATAGTTGATGCACCGCCACCAAATGCCGCAGCGATACGAGAAGATAGACCGTAGCCACTTGATGCACCAACAACAAGAACACGCTTAGGTGCGTTTTTGATTGGACCTTGCGCTTTGGTGTACGCAATTTGTTCTTTTACGTTAGCTTCACAACCAACAGGGTGCGTTGTAGTACAGATAAATCCACGAATTCTAGGTTT